>NZ_DATAGM010000437.1:0-4994 GCF_036263695.1 Phenylobacterium sp. | reverse complement strand
GAAGCTCAAGGACTGCGAGGACTCGGTCGAGCTGGTGTTCGGGCGGATGGCGCTGCTGGGGCGCGCCTACGGCCCGGCGCTGATCCAGCTGCCGCCCGGACTTCACCGCAACGACGACCGTCTAGCGGGTTTCCTGAAGCTGCTGCCCAAGGGCCGGCGCCACACCGTCGAGTTTCGGCACCCCAGCTGGTACGAGCCGGCGGTGTTCCAGATCCTGGCCGACCACAACGTCGCGCTGACCCTCTCGGACCACCACCACGCCCCGGCGCCGTGGGAGGTGACGGCCGACTGGGTCTACGTCCGCGGCCATGGGCCGGGCGGGCGCTACTACGGAAGTTATCCGGAAGAGACGCTGCAGGACTGGGCCAGCCGAATCGAGGCTTGGCGCGCCCAGGGCCTCGACGTCTACGCCTACTTCGACAATGACATCAAATGCGCGGCCCCGGCTGACGCGTTGGCGCTGAAGGCCATCCTCGCCGGCGGGCAGCGCAATGCGGAGCCGCATCCGATCCTGCGGACGCGGGAGCGCGGCGGCGGGCCTGTCGCCGCCGCGCCGCCGCCTTAGCCCGAGAGCCCGAAGCCCCGCCGCCAGGCCGAGCCGCGGCTCTCGCCGGCGGAGCGGCTGCGGATGGTCAGGTGGTTGTGGACGTCGACGACGCCGGCCACCTCGGCCAGGTCCTCGGCCCGGCGCTTCTGGTCGCGGTCTTCGACCATGCCGCGCAGCGTGACCTCGCCGTCCCGAACATCCACCTCGATCTCGCGGGCGTCGAGCCGGCGGTCGTCCGAGAGCCGGTCGCAGACTTCGCGCCAGATCTGTTCGTCCGGGTCGTACCGACCGGCGCGGCGGCTGTCGTTGCGCTCGAGCCGGTCATCGCGCCCGTCGCGGTCCCTGTCGCGATCGCGCCCGCCCCCGAACCAGGTCTTGGGATCGTCCAGCCGCCGCTCGACAGGTTCGTCACGGAAGCGGCGATCTCGGTCCATGGCGCTCTCGTTGGCTCGATAGCCGCGCGCGTCGCCTTCAATGCGGCGGCTGTCGTCCCGGAGCGGTTCGCGCATCTCCTCGCGGCGCACCGCGGTGCGGCTGCGGGGGTCGTATTCATAGTCGCGGCTGAAGTCCGCCTGGCCGAAGTCGTCTCGGCCGCCGGTCCGCGCCTCGTTGCGGTAACCGACCCGGCGGTGACGGTCGAAGCCGTAGTCTCGGCTGTAGTCCGCCTGGCCAAAGTCCTCCCGCAGGTCGCGCACGTCCCAACTGCGCTCGCGACCCCGGTGACGATTCCAGAAATCCTGGCGCGGCATGCGCTCCTCCTCATCTGGGCTGTGCTGTCGGCTTGCTGGGATCAACCTCCGCCGTGTCGTCTGGTTCCCGGCGGAACCTGCCTGAGGATTGTCGTTTTCTTGTGCGTGGAACCGGCCTATATGACGGAGCACCACACCGCCCGGCCGAAAGGCCGGGCGCCTTTGTTTCCGGAGCGCCGAGATGGCCGATATCCTGATGCCCAAGGCCACCGCCGTCTGGCTGGTGGACAACACCTCGCTCACCTTCGAGCAGATCGCCGACTTCTGCGGCCTGCACCCGCTGGAAGTGAAGGGCATCGCCGACGGCGAAGTGGCGCGCGACATCCGCGGCGCCGATCCGATCGCCAACGGCCAGCTGTCCCGGGAGGAGCTGGACAGGGCGCAGACCGATTCCAAGTACCGGATGAAGGCCCAGAAGAGCCGGCACGCCGAGCTGCTGAAGCCGGTGAAGAAGGCGCCGCGCTACACGCCCGTGTCGCGCCGCCAGGACCGGCCCGACGCCATCGCCTGGTTCCTCCGCAACCACCCGGAAGTGCCCGACAGCCAGATCGCCCGCCTGCTCGGCACCACCAAGGCGACCATCGACCAGATCCGCAATCGGAGCCACTGGAACGCCGCGAACATCAAGCCCGTGGACCCGGTGAGCCTGGGCCTGGCGACGCAGATGGAGCTCGACGCGGTGGTCCAGAAGGCGGCCGAGAAGAAGGCCAAGGACGACGCCAAGCGCGGCATCGTCGAGCCGGAGGGCCCGACCCTGGCGCCGGCGTCCGAGACCGGTCAGGTCGAGGAAGAGCCCGCCGACTTCGACGAGGAGTACGCGGAGGACTGATCCTCTCGCTCATCCCGGCCTGCCAGGTGAGCAGATAGGAAAAAGGCCCGCATCGCTGCGGGCCTTTGTCGTCTTCAGTGAGCCTGGATCCGTAGGGACTCCATCTCTTCTTTGAGGCGAAGCTTCTGTCGCTTCCATTCCTTCAGCTTGATCTCGTCGGCGGACGGCCTTCTCATCTCGTCTTGGATCATCCGTTCCAGGGATTGGTGACGGGAACCAAGTTCACGGATGCGGGCGTCTACGGCCATAGGATGCGCCTCCTTGCTGCTGAGTGGGAAGTGAACGCGCTTGACATTCAGATGGAGTGAACACCCGCTGCGACCAAGTGTCAGATCACATATGTTTGCATGCGGCCGAGCTTTTCCGGCGCCGCGAATCCGGGCGGGGGAGCGCGCTCAATGAGCGATTTTAAGTCGCCTCGCCTGATCGTCGGCATCTCCGGAGCGAGCGGCGCGCAGTTGGGCGTGCGGGTGCTGGACGCCTGCCGCGAACTGGGCGTCGAGAGCCATCTGGTGATGAGCCGGGCCGCCGCCCAGACTGTGACGCAGGAGACGAAGCTCACGGTGGGCGAGGTCCAGGCCAAGGCCGCCGTGACCCACAAGTTGGGAGACATCGGCGCCTCCATCGCCTCCGGATCCTTCCCGGCGCTGGGCATGATCGTGGCCCCCTGCTCGGTGCGCACGATGAGCGAGATCGCCACCGGCGTGACCTCCTCTCTGCTGACCCGCGCGGCGGACGTGACGCTCAAGGAGCGGCGGCCGCTGGTGCTGATGGTGCGCGAGACGCCGCTGCACCTGGGCCATCTGCGCACGCTGGTGCGGCTGGCGGAGATGGGGGCGGTGATCGCCCCGCCGATGCCGGCCTTCTATGCCGGCCTGACCACCATCGAGGAGTTCATCGACCAGTCGGTGGGCCGCTGCCTCGACCTGTTCGGCCTGTCCTGGACGCCGGTGCGGCGCTGGGGGCAGGACATCGGGCCCAAGACCGGGACGGAGATCGCGTGAGCCTCTGGGATTGGGCCGTGGCCGCCTATGAGCGGCCGGGGGTGGCGGGCGCCTGCCTCGACCTGCAGGACGCGCACGGTCAGAACACCTGCTTCCTGCTGTGGGCCGTCTGGTCGGGCGCCGCCGACGCCGGCTTGCTGGAGCGGGCGGCGGAGGCCGCGCAGCTGTGGGAGGGGGAGGTGCTCGGCCCCCTGCGCCAGGTGCGCCGGGCCCTGAAGTCCTCGACCCCGCCGCTGTCCGAGACGGCCCGCGAGGCGCTGCGTGAGGAGGTCAAGGCTGCCGAGCTGAAGGCCGAGCAGGCGCTGCTGGACGCGCTTGGCCGATTGGTGCCGGCGCGCCGGAGCGAGGATCCACTGCAGGCGCTGCGCGCCGCCGCCGCCGCCTGGGGTGATCCGCCGCCGGACGAGGCTCTGGTCCGCCTGGCCGACGCCCTCTCGGTCGCCCAGCTTTACGCGCCAAAGGCCAACGGCCATCCTGGGGCGACCGCCGCGCGGAACGCTCAGATGCTCGACGAGACCGCGGACGAGCCGGAGTCCGCCCTCCGGGCACGCCTCGCCGCCCTGAAGCAGGAACACGCCGACCTGGACAGCGCCGTCCAGGCCATGGCCGCCATGACGCTCCCCGACCTGCTCGCCATCGGCCGGCTGAAACGCAAGAAGCTTCAGCTGAAGGACGAGATCGCCCGGATCGAGGACCAGCTGACTCCGGATATCATCGCGTAGCTCTCATTCTACTCTTAGGGGAGGGTGCACCAGCGCGCAGCGACGGACGGGTGGGGCGGTGACGTTCCTGCAGGAGCCGGGCGATCAGCGCTGGTTGCGCACCGGACTCCCCCACCCCGCGATGCTTCGCATCGTCGGCCCTCCCCTGAAGGGGAGGCGAAGCCGTCACGCCTTCCGCGCCCGCTTCATCGCGTACATGGCCGCGTCGGCCTCGGCGACGATGGCCTCCGGCTCCATCTCTGGGGAGATGTCCTTGACGCCGAAGGAGAGGCGCAGGGGCATGGACCAGTCGCCGAGCTGGATCGGCGTGTCGGAGATCTGGGCGGCCAGCGACTCGGCCTTGGCCTTGGCGGTGAAGCGGTCCGCCTGGACGAGCACGACGGCGAACTCGTCGCCGCCCATCCGGCCGACGATGTCGCTTTCGCGGACGTTGGCCAGCAGGCGCTCGGCGATGGCCTTCAGCGCCGCATCGCCCGCCGCGTGGCCGAACCGGTCGTTGATCGCCTTCAGCCCGTCCACGTCGAAGTAGATCAGGCTGGCCGGGGAGCCGTAGCGCTGGGCGAAGGTGCGGATCCGGTTCAGCTCGCGCATGAAGGCGCGGCGGTTGAGCAGGGGGGTCAGCGCGTCCTGGTCGGCCAGGCCTTCCACCTCGGCGAGGCGGGCCTTCAGCCGGGACACCTCCTGGCGCAGGTCGTCGACCTCGGCGAGCAGGGTCTGCAGCGCCTGCTGAACGGCGGGCGTGAGGTCGGCTTCGGAAAGGCCCAGGAAGGCGGCGGCGTCGGCCGGGGCGGGCTGGCCCGCCGGCGGGGCGGAGGCCTTCGCGGGCGCGCGCCGGCGGAGGTCCGGCAAGGGCTCGTTTCGGGCGCCGCTGATCTTCATGGGTTTCGACGTGAGAATCACGCCTCGGGTCGAGACTTGCGAATCGTATCCGTGATCGGTTGCCGAGGCAAAGCCGGCGCCTATACTCCGCGCCTTTCTGTCCCAGGGGGTCCCATGGCGCCACGCAATACAGGCAAGGCCGCGCCGGTCGCCATCATCATGGGGAGCCGGTCCGACTGGCCGATCCTGAGAGGCGCGGCCGAGAGCCTGGAGGCGCTCGGGGTCGAGTACTCGGCGAGCGTCGTGTCGGCCCACCGCACGCCC
>NZ_DATAGM010000436.1:0-2321 GCF_036263695.1 Phenylobacterium sp. | reverse complement strand
CGGCCGCATACGCCGCCGCAAACGCCCGCTCGCCGAGGGCCGCCCGCACCTCCGCCGTGGTGGCCTCGTGCCTGGTGCGAACGCTTGGGAGAATGGCCCTGGCCACCGCGGGCCAGCGGCGGTCGACGGCACCGAGCAGGTGCGCCGCCCGCGCCCATTGGGCATGGGTCGCCGCGATGCCAGCCAGCCCGCTCAGGGCCTGGACGAGGAAGCGGCGGTCATCGATGCCGGCCCAGCGCGGGAAGCCAGCTGGTTCGCCACCCGCGCCGTGGCCGCTGGCCACCGCCCACCGCCTGTCGGTCTGCTCCCACAACCGGAGCCCCGCGTGGAAGGCGTGGGCCGCCGCCCGGTCGTCGCCCCGGTCGCCGGCGAGCCGGGCGATGAGCCCGAGCACCGAGGCGGTGCCGGAGGGGTGTCCGACTGCCCGAAAGATCGTCAACGCCTCCTCGGCCCAATGGGTACTCGCTGCGGTGGCGCCCGTTTCGTACGCGATGCCCGCTAGCACGCCCAGCGCCATCGCCTCGTCTGATCGCAACCCGAGCGCCCGCCACAGGGTGAGCGCCTCCGCCATGAGCACCGCGGCGCGGTCCCACTCCGCCTGGGAGCGCGCGACCAAGGCCAGCAGGTGGAGCGAGAGGGCGGTGAGTTCGGGGTGCTCGAGCGCGCGGGCGATCGTGAGTGCTGCTTCGGCGGGCGCACCGGCCCCCTCGAGGTCGCCCTGGGACCAGCGGATGAGACTGAGCCCGGCCAAAGCCCGGGCGCGGTCGGCCGTGACGGTCTCCGCGGCCTCGTCCAGCGCCTGTTCCAGCCATCGCCGCCCCTCGGCGAGGTTGCCCCGGTGGTGCCAGAACACGGCTAGGCCGCCCGCCAACCGGAGCAGCCCGTCGGCGTCGTTGGTGCCGCCCAGGTACGTGAGGGCGGCCCGGAAATTGGCGAGCTCAGCTTCAAGGCCCCAGAGGCGGTCGTCGAACCGTTCGTCGGGAGTAAGCTGGTTTGGGTCGAGCCACTCCTCGAGCGCGGCGAAGTAGGCGGCGTGTGCAGCGTGGGCCTGGTCCGCGTCGCCCGCCGCGTCGAGTTGCTCCAGCGCGAACTCGTGGATCGTCTCGAGCATGCTGAAGCGGGCTTCAGCCATGGCGTCGGTCCGCATGAGCAGGCTCTCGTTGAGGAGCGACCCGATCGTCTCCAGCACGGACGGGGCGGTGCCCGACGGAAGGTGTGCTGCCGAGGACCGACAGACCGCCTCGGCGGCCTCCAGGGTGAACCCGCCGGCGAAGACGGCGAGGCGCCGGAACACCGACTGCTCCTCCGGGGTTAGGAGCTCATGGCTCCAGGCGATGGCCGCACGCATAGTCTGCAGGCGCGCCGGAACGTCACGGGGTCCGCCGACCAGGAGCGGCAACCGCCGCGCCAGGCGCGCCAGGAGGAGCGCTGGCGGCAGCAGCTTGCTGCGCGCCGCGGCGAGTTCAATTGCCAGCGGCAGGCCGTCGAGCCGGGCGCAGATCGCGGCCACCGCCGCGGCAGTCTCCGCGGTCAGCGCGAAAGCCGGGTCGACCGCCACGGCGCGCTCCATGAAGAGGCGCACTGCCGGCGCCTTTGCCACCCGCCCCGGCTCCACCGCACCGGGGTCGGGGAGCGGGAGCGGCGGCACCGGGTACTCGCGTTCGCCGGAGACGCGCAGCGCGGCGCGGCTCGTTGCCAGGACCGTCAGTCGGGGGCAGGCCATCAGCACCTCCGCCACCAACGGGGCGGCGTCGAGGACGTGCTCGAAGTTGTCGAGCACGAGGAGCAGCGCGGCGTCACCGATGCCCCGCCTCAATCGCGCCGATGGCGACCCGTCCCCGGATTCGGCCACGCCCAGTGCTTGGGCGATCGTCGGGGCAACGAGGGAGGGATCGCGGACGGAGGCCAGCGCGACGAACGCGAGGTGGTCCGGGACCGCACCGGCAAGCTCGTTCGCCGCTGCAATCGCCAAGCGGGTCTTGCCGACGCCGCCGGGTCCGGTGAGCGTCAGGAGCCGGACCTCGCGGCGGCGCAGCAACGCGGCCACGTCAGCAATTGCCGCGTCGCGACCGTGGAGGGAGGTGAGGGGCAGCGGGAGCCGCCCGGGCGCCCCCATCGCGTCGCCGCCACGCCCTGCCGGTTCCATCGACGAGCTCCTGCCACGGAAACAGACCGGTGATGGGCATAGTGTGCCCGATTCCCACCCGCCTCGCTCTCCACGCGCGTGATGGCGCCGGTAATGGCTGTTATGGGAACCGGCATACTCGTGCGATGCGCGCCGGCGGGTGAGCCGGCACCGGTTCCGCGCATCCTGCAGCGAC
>NZ_DATAGM010000435.1:0-8365 GCF_036263695.1 Phenylobacterium sp. | reverse complement strand
CAGGCGGCCGCCGTCCGGGTAGATGGTCTGGCCGGTGAGGTAGCTCGCCTCGTCGCTGGCGAGGAAGACGGCGACCTTGGCGATTTCCGCCGGCTCGCCGATGCGGCCGAGCGGGGTGCGGGCCAGGATGCTCCGTTTCGCCTCTTCCGACCCCATCACACCCTTCAGGATGTCGGTCATAACGGAGCCGGGGCCGATGGCGTTCACCCGGACGCCGTGGGGCGCTAACCCCAGGGCCATGGTCTTGGTCAGCTGGTTGATCCCACCCTTCGAGGTCACGTAGGCGAGTTGCCCAGGGATCGCGAGCACGGCGTTGATCGAGCTCATGTTGATGATCGCGCCCTTCAGGCCGCGCTCGACCATGTGGCGCGCGGCCGCCTGCCCAATCACGAACGGCGCGCGGAGGTTCACGGCCAGCACCCGGTCGAAGTCCTCCAGGGAGAGGTTCAGCACGTCCCCGGCGGCGAGCATGCCGGCGTTGTTGACCAGGATGTCGAGCTTGCCGAGCCCGTCGACGGCCTGAGCGACGGCGGCCCGGGCCGCCTCGGCGTCGGCCAGATCGCAGGCGATGGCGAGGATCTTCCGACCGGAGCCGGCGAGCCCCTGCTCGGCCTCGGCGAGGCGGGCCGCGTCCCGGTCGAGCAGCGCCACGTCGGCGCCCTCGTCGGCGAAGGCTTCAGCGATGGCCCGACCGATGCCGGCCGCGGCGCCGGTGACCAGGGCCGAGCGGCCGGCGAGCCGCCCGCTCACCAGGACCCCACGTTCGGCATCGAGGCCCAGGGCTCGCGCGGCTCGAGCGCCGGGCCGGCCTGGAGCAGTTCGATGGAAATGCCGTCCGGCGACCGGACGAAGGCCATCCGCCCGTCGCGCGGCGGCCGGTTGATGGTCACCCCGCCCGCCTGCAGCCGTTCGCAGGCGGCGTAGATGTCGTCCACGGCATAGGCCAGGTGGCCGAAGTTGCGCCCGCCCGTGTAGTCCTCGGGATCCCAGTTGTAGGTGAGCTCGACCATCGGGGCCTTCTCGGCCCTGGCCTGCTCCACGTCCTTGGGCGCGGTGAGGAACACCAGTGTGAACCGCCCAGCGGGGTTCTCCGCGCGGGAGACTTCCTGCAACCCCAGCTTGTTGACGTAGAAATCCAGGGATGCGTCCAGATCCTTCACGCGGACCATGGTGTGGAGGTACTTCAAACCCGTCTCCTCAAAACAGAAATGTGCCGCACGACCTGACGGCGCACGCCTGCGCCCCCGAGCCCGCCCAGCCCCGGAAGATTATGCGGCGAATAGCCATCCTGTCGGGGAATTCATTTGCGCTCGGAGAACGCCGGCATCAAAAGCGCAGCAACCATTCGTAGGTGAACCTGCGCGGGGCGGCGAATCAAGGTCGCATGGTCCGTTCAGGTCGGGGAACGCCAGCTTCATGAAGCTGAAATCGTCATGGCTGTTCGCAGCGGGGATCGTGGGCGCCCTGGTGCTCTACCTCATCGTGCGTTCGCTGATCACCGCCGCCGGTGATGGCGAAGCCAAGGCCGCCACCACGACGGCCAGCGTCACGCCGACCGTCCAGGTGATCGACGTGCCGGAGACCCTGCATCCCCACGCCGTGGTGATCCGCGGGCGCACCGAGGCGGCGCGCAGCGTCGTGGTGCGCTCCGAGACAGCTGGGGTGGTCGCCGCCGTCCCCGCCACCGAGGGCGCTTTCGTGCGGCCGGGCCAGGTGCTCTGCCGGCTGGAGGTCGACGCCCGGCGCGCGACCCTCGACCAGGCCCGCGCCGCCCTGCGCTCGCGCCAGCTGCAGCATCAGGCCGCCAACGAACTCGCGGCCAAGGGCTACCGCTCGCAGACGCAGGTGCTGCAGGAGAAGGCCAATCTCGACGCCGCCGCCGCGGCCGTGCGGCAGGCGGAGATTGCGCTGGAGCAGGTCAACATCCGCGCCCCCTTCGCCGGGGTGTTCGACAGGCGAGAAGCCGAAATCGGAACCTATCTCGCGCCCGGCCAGCCCTGCGGGACGATGATCGAGCTCGACCCGCTGCTGATCGTCGGCGACGTGCCGGAGACCGAGGCGGCGAAGCTGAGCATCGGCGCGCCGGCCACGGCCAAGCTGGTCTCCGGCCAGACGCTGAGCGGCCAGATCCGCTACGTCGCCAAGGACGCGGACCCGCAGACCCGCACCTATCGGGTGGAGATCGCCGCCCGCAACCCGGGCAACGCGGCCCGCTCCGGCCTCTCGGCGGACATCCGGCTGGGCGCGGGCATGGGGCCGGCTCACCGGGTGCCGGTCTCGACCCTGGTGCTCGACGCCGCCGGCCGCCAAGGCGTGCGCTACGTGAGCGCCGACGGCCGCGTCGGCTTCTCGCCGGTGCGGGTGCTGGAGGAGACGCCGGAGGGCCTGTGGGTCAGCGGACTGCACGGGTCCGCCCGGGTGATCACCGTCGGCCACTCGTATGTGGGCGAAGGCCAGAAGGTTAAGGTCGCTCTCGCCCGCTAGGGCGGGCGCGCCGAGGAGGCAGGCATGATCGGAGCCCTGATCGACGGCGCCATCAAGCGGCGGAAGGTGGTGCTCGGCGTCACCCTGATCGCCAGCCTGTTCGGCCTGTTCACCTATCTCAACATGGCCCGCGAGTCGGAACCGAACATCGACATCCCGTTCGTCTCGGTGATCGTCCCCTACCCCGGCGTGTCGCCGGAGGACGCCGAGCGGCTGCTGGTCAAGCCCCTCGAGACGGCGCTGCAGAGCATCGAAGGCGTCAAGCAGATGGACTCGGTGGCGCGCCAGAACATGGCCGCCGTCAACCTTGAGTTCGAGGCCGACTTCGACAAGGCCAAGGCGCTCGCCGACGTGCGCGCCAAGGTCGACCTGGCGCGCGGCGAGTTCCCGCCCGACGCCGAAGAACCGGTCATCGAGGAGGCCAACTTCGCCGGCGAGCCGGTGATCGGGGTGGTGCTGTCGGGCGCGGCGCCAGAGCGGGCCCTCTACCAGGCGACCCGCAGCCTGCAGGAGCGGCTGGAGGCCTCACCGGGCGTGCTGGAGGTGTTCCTGAGCGGCACCCGCGAGGAGTTCCTCGAGGTCACCATCGATCCCCTGCGGATGGAGGCCTACAACGTCACGGTCGGCGAGGTCACCCAGGTGATCGGCCGCAATAACCAGCTGGTGCCGGCGGGCAGCCTGCGCTCCGGTCCGGGGCAGTTCGCCGTCAAGGTGCCGGGCGTGGTCGAGCGCCCGGAAGACATCCTGGCCCTGCCCGTCAAGAAGAGCGGCGACAAGGTCGTCACCATCGGCGACATCGGGGACGTGCGGCGCACCTTCAAGGAAGCCGCCAGCATCAGCCGGTTCAACGGCGAGCCGGCCTTCATCCTGGAGGTCTCCAAGCGCTCGGGCGCCAACATCCTGGAGACCACCGACCTCGTCCGGCAGGTGGTCGCCGAGGAGCAGAAGCGCTGGCCCTCCACGATCCGCGCTGACTTCCTCTACGACGAAAGCGAGATGATCCACCGCAACCTGCTGGTGCTGGAGGCCGGGATCATCATCGCCGTCATTCTGGTGATGGTGATCATCGTCGCCAGCCTGGGCATCCGTCAGGGGCTGATGGTCGGCGCGGCGATCCCCGCCTGCTTCATGCTGGCCTTCCTGATGATGAACGCCATGGGCATCACGCTGAACATGATGGTCATGTTCGGCCTGGTGCTGGCGGTCGGCATCCTGGTGGACGGCGGCATCGTGGTCGTCGAGTACGCCGACCGGAAGATGGCCGAGGGGCTGGACAAGGCCGAGGCCTTCGCCGCGGCCGGCAAGCGGATGTTCTGGCCGGTCGTCAACGGGACCCTGACCACCCTCTGCGCCTTCCTGCCCTTCCTGTTCTGGAACTCGATCCCCGGGAAGTTCATGAGCTTCCTGCCGCTGACCCTGTTCTTCGTGCTGGGTGCGTCGATTTTCGTGGCGCTGGTCTTCACACCGGCGCTGGGCTCGCTTGCGGCCCGCAAGGCCGGCGTCGACCTGGCGCACCTGGCCGAGATCGAAAAGTCCGAGCACGGCGACCCACGGCAGATGACCGGCTTCATGGGCTGGTACGCCCGCACCATCGACAGCCTGTCTCACAAGCCGCTGCTGGTGCTGCTGGCCACCGCGGTGCTGGTGACGGTGATCGTCTTCGAGTTCGCCTCCAAGCCGCGGGCCACCGAGTTCTTCCTGCGGGAGGACCCGCCCTGGGCGGCGGTGTTCGTGAAGGCGCGCGGCAACCTCTCGCCCGAAGCCCAGAACGTGCTGGTGCGCCAGGTCGAGGACCGGCTGACCGGCATGAAGGGCGTGGAATCCATCCTCGCCCGCGCTGGTCCCATGAACAGCGGCGGCCCGGGCGCGGCGCCGAACGACTCGGTCGGTCGGGTGCGGGTCGACTTCGTCGAGTACGAGGAGCTCAAGGAGCTGGGCGTCACCGGCAAGGACCTCGCCAAGGAGGTGCGCCGCCGCGTCGCCGACATGCCGGGCGTCCAGATCGAGGTGCTCGAGCCGCAGAACGGGCCCCCCGTGGGCAAGGACGTGCAGGTGGAGCTGCGGGGCTTCGATCCGGCGGCGCTCAACCGGGCCGCGGACCTGGTCAAAGCCAAGCTCGCCGCCGATCCCCAGCTCATCGAGCTGGAGGACAACCGCACCTCGCCCGGCATCGAGTGGAACCTGCGGGTCGATCGCGAGATGGCCGGCCGCTACAACGTCGACGTCCTGACCGTCGGCCAGGCCATCCAGTTCGTCACCGGCGGCGTGCTGGTCGGCCGCTTCCGGCCCGACGACGCCGAGGACGAGCTCGACATCCGCGTCCGCTTCCCGCCGGAAGCGCGCAACATCGCCGCCTTCGACCAGCTGAAGATCAGCACCGCGCAGGGGCCGGTGCCGGCCAGCTATTTCGTCAAGCAGGCGCCGGCCCAGCAGGTGACCACCATCCAGCGGCGCGACGGCCAGCGCCTTGTGGTCGTGCAGGCGAACACCGTCGAGGGCGTCGCGGCCAACCAGAAGATCGCCGAGCTGCGCCCGTGGCTGGAGAAGGCGCCGCTGGATTCCTCGGTCCGCTGGAAGTTCACCGGCGCCGACGAAGAGGGCCAGGAGGCTGCGCAGTTCTTCGCCGTGGCGATGCTGGCCTCCCTGTTCCTGATGTTCCTGATCCTGCTCTGGCAGTTCAACAGCTTCTACGGCGTGTTCGTGACCCTCTCGGCGGTGATCCTGGCGACGGTCGGCGTGCTGCTGGGGGTCGTGGTCAATATCGCCCACACCTTCGACTACATGTCGGTGATCATGTTGGGGACCGGCATCGTCGCCTTGGCCGGGGTGGTGGTGGGCCACAACATCGTGCTGGTCGACACCTTCTACCAGCTGAAGCGAAGCGGCCATGCGGACGACGACGCCGCCGTGCGGGCCGCGACCCAGCGCTTCCGCCCGGTGATGCTGACCACCATCGTGACCGTGGTCGGGCTGTTCCCGCTGATGTTCAAGGTGCACCCCAATTTCCGCACGGGGCACCTGGAGTACGCCGCACCGGGCTCCGAATGGTGGGTGCAGCTCTCCGCCTCGGTTGTGTGGGGCCTGTCCTTCGCCACCCTGCTGACGCTGGTGCTGACGCCGGTGCTGCTGGCCGCGCCGAAGGTCTGGGCCGAGCAGTTCCGCTGGCTGTTCGGCTTCGGCCGGCGGGTCGTCGGGCACGCCAAGGAGCGGCCGATCGCGGTGGGCGACGACGCCGACGACGTGGTGCGGGCGGCGGAGTAGCGGTCAGGATTCCCGCGTCTGGCGCCGCCACAGAGCGGCGTATTCTCCGGCGCGGGTCAGCAGCTCGGCGTGGGTCCCCCGCTCGACGATGCGGCCGCGGCGGATGACCAGGATCTGATCGGCGTCGACGATGGTGGACAGCCGGTGGGCGATGACGAGGGTGGTGCGCCCCGCCTTCACCTTGCGCAGCGTCTCCTGAATTGCGGCCTCGGTCGGCCCGTCGAGGGCGCTGGTGGCCTCGTCGAGGATCAGCAGGCGCGGGTCGGCCAGCAGCGCCCGGGCGATGCCCACCCGCTGGCGCTCGCCGCCGGACAGCTTCAGCCCCCGCTCGCCCACCTGGGTGGACATTCCCTCCGGAAGGGCCTCGATGAACTTGCCGAGCTCGGCCGCCTCGGCCGCATCGCGCACCTCCTCGCGCCGGGCGCCGGGCCGGGCGAAGGCGATGTTGGCGTAGAGGGTGTCGTTGAACAGGGCGACGTCCTGCGGCACCAGAGCCACCGCATGGCGCAGGCTCTCCTGCTTCACGCTGCGCAGGTCCATGCCGTCCATCAGGATCCGGCCGGCCTGCGGATCGATGAGGCGCAGGGCCAGCCGGACCACCGTCGTCTTGCCCGCGCCGGAGGGGCCTACCAGGGCCGTCGTCGTTCCCGGGGCCGCCGTGAAGCTCACATCCCGCAGGCCCGTCGAGCGGGCGTCGTGGCGGAACTCCACCTGGTCGAACACCAGCTCTGCGCCGCGGCCGGTGGCGGGCGGCAGGTCCGCGGCGTCCGGTGCATCGACGATCTCCGGCTCCAGCCCGATCAGGGAGACCATCTGCTCCATGTCGATGAAGGCCTGGCGGATCTCCCGGTAGTTGAACCCCAGCATGTTCAGCGGCTGATAGATCCCGGTGAGCAGCAGGATGGCGGCGGTGATGTCGCCGATCTCCATCCGCCCGCCGCTCACCTCGTAGCCCGCCAGCACGGTCATCGACGCCAGCCCGACGTTGAGGATCACCGACTGCGAGGCGTTGAGCAGGTTGAGCGAGGTGTTGGCCTTCACCGCCGCCCGCACATAGTCGCGCATGGCGGACTGGTACTCGGCGACAGTGCGCGCCTCCGAGCCGAAGGTCTTGATGGTCTCGTAATTGATCATCGCGTCGACGGCCATGCCGGCCGCCCGGCTATCGGCCTCGTTGAGCTGTCGCCGATGGGCGATACGCCAGTCCGTGATCTTGAAGGTCAGCACGGCGTAGACGACGATGGTCACGAAGGCGGTCAGGGCGAACCGCCAGTCGAACCGCAGGGTCATGGCGATCATCGCCAGCACCAGCTCGACGGCCGTGGGCCCGAGGTTGAACACCACCGAGCGCATCAGGAAGTCGGTAGAGCGCGCGCCGCGGTCGATGATCCGCGACAGCATCCCGGTCTGCTTCGACTGGTGGAAGTCCAGCGACAGGGCCAGGGCGTGGTCGAAGGCCTCAGTGGCGGCCTTGGCCATGGTCGATTGCGAGACGACGGTGAAGATGGCGTCCCGCGCGTAGGGCGCGCAGGCGGCGATCAGGCGCAGGCCCGCGAAGGCGAGCGCGAAGGTCAGGAAGGCGTCGGTCACGGCCACGCCCGCGGCGCCCGCCCCGGGCGCCAGGCTGTTGATGGCGTCGCCGATCATCAGCGGCGCCCCCACCGCGGCCAGCTTGCCGACGAACACCAACCCCAGCGCCACGGCGATCCGCAGCCGCAGCTGCGGCGCGCCGGAGCGCATCACCAGGCGGCCGAGGTCGGCCAGCGAGGCCTTGACGTCGAACTTCACGGACGGCGGGGCGATGGCGCCCGGGACGGCGAACCGCCGCTGGGGACCGGCCTGGATGAATGCCACGCGCGCACCGCTCCTTCGAAACCCCGCCTCGCGCGGGCCGCCCCTCGATTGTGACGGATTTCCTGCGCGCGCCAAACCCGCACTGGCCGAGGGTGCGACAAGGGTCAGCTTGCCAGCGTGCGCGCCACCTCCTAGCACTGCCCCTTGGCGCGCCGAACCGGCGCACTTCTCACCCCGACCCTGGAGTGTCGATCCGATGGGCGCAGAGCCCCAACGTCTGGACTCCGTCTGCGTATACTGCAGCTCGTCGAACGCGGCCGATCCGGCCTATTTGGCGGCGGCGGCCGAGCTCGGGCGCGCACTGGCCGCCGCTGGGCTGCGGCTGGTCTACGGCGGCGGCGGGGTCGGCCTGATGGGCGCCTGCGCGGCGGCGGCGCACGCGGCAGGCGGCCAGGTGCTGGGCATCATCCCCGAGTTCCTGGTGGGCAAAGAGCGGCCGCTGACGGAGGTCGAGACCATCGTCGTGCAGTCCATGCACGAGCGGAAGATGCAGATGTTCGAGGCCTCCGACGCCTTCGTCGTGCTGCCGGGCGGCATCGGCACCCTGGAGGAGGTGATCGAGCTGCTGTCCTGGCGACGGCTCGACCTGCACGCCAAGCCGATCGTCTTCTACAACCCGGACGGCTTCTGGGAAGGCCTGTTCGAGTTCTTCAACGCCAGCGTCGCCCAAAGGCTGACGCCGCCGGAGTTCCTCCAGGCGTGGACGGCGGTCACGCGGATAGAGGACGTGGTCCCGGTCCTGCGCGGCGTCTCGCCCGAAGACTTC
>NZ_DATAGM010000434.1:0-3330 GCF_036263695.1 Phenylobacterium sp. | reverse complement strand
TTTCCAGGTGCCGCCGACGCCCTTCACCTGCGCCTGGCCGCCCAGCTTGCCTTCCGTACCCACTTCACGGGCCACGCGGGTCACTTCCGAGGCGAAGGCGTTCAGCTGGTCCACCATGGTGTTGATGGTGTTCTTCAGCTCCAGCACCTCGCCGCGCACGTCCACGGTGATCTTCTTGGAGAGGTCGCCGTTGGCCACGGCGGTGGTCACTTCGGCGATGTTCCGCACCTGACCGGTCAGGTTGGCGGCCATCAGGTTCACGTTGTCGGTGAGGTCCTTCCAGGTGCCGGCGACGCCCTTCACCTGGGCCTGACCGCCGAGCTTGCCTTCCGTGCCCACTTCCCGCGCCACGCGGGTCACTTCCGAGGCGAACGAGCCCAGCTGGCCCACCATGGTGTTCACGACCTTGCCGATGCGCAGGAACTCGCCGCGCAGGGGCCGGTCTTCGTTCTCCAGGTCCATGGTCTGGGAGAGGTCGCCCTTGGCGACGGCGCCGATCACCCGGGCCATTTCGGCAGTCGGGTGGACCATGTCGGCGATCAGGTTGTTGACCGCGTCCACGCTGGCGGCCCAGGAGCCGGTGGCCGCCGGCAGCTTGGCCCGGTGGGTGATCTTGCCCTGCCGGCCGACCACTTCGCCGAGCCGCTCGAACTCTTTTGTCATCCGATCGTTGAGTTCGACGACCTCGTTGAAGGCGTCGGCGATCTCGCCGTCGACCCCGGCCAGGCTGCGCGGCAGGCGGACCGAGAAGTCCCCTCGCCGGAACGCCTTGAGGGCGGCCAGAAGCTCACGCGTCTCGAGCCTCTCTTCGCTCGCGACGGATTTAGCGCGACGTTGCGGCTTAGCCTTGGCGGCGGCGGCGGAAGCAGGCATCGATCCCCCGATCGAATAAGGGTTGCGGACCCGATGCCCGTCACGTGCGGCGCCCGCGCGTGAGGCATTGGGGGGCTGGAGATTTCGATGGACGCACCCCGACCCGAGTCGCCGAACGCACGGATATGGCGGGGAGTTCCCAGTGTGGGTGCGTTATCCACAGGGCTTACGCCCCCTGCGGCGCGCTGCCGCAGCCTCCTAGGGAACCGTTTCTGCGGTGACGCTTTCTCCCTCCGTACGGTGAAGCTCTGAGAACGGAGGGGGGCGGATGGTGTCCGAACGTCTGGCGGGACGCGCGGCGCGCGCTGGCGAGCTGATGGCGCGCCGTTTCGGCGCCCTCAGCGGCCTTTCAGGGTCCGACCTGGAGCTGATCGAAGCGGCCGCCCGGCGGCTGGAGAGCCATTCGGCCGGCGCCGACCTGCCGGGCCGGCGCATCCTGGTCTCCGGCTGGGCCAGCCGACGGCGGGTGATGAGCGATGGTGCTCGACAGATCTTCAGCTTCGTCTTGCCGGGCGATCCCTGCGAAGGCCGCCGCCGCGGCGCCGTCAGCCTCGTCGCCTTGACGCCGGTCGAGACAGTCGAAGCGCCGGGCCTGTTCCAGGCCGCCGAGGACTCGCTTCTCCACGCCGGTCTTGCCGAGGCCTTCGAGGCGATGCGGGAGGAAGAGGAGCGGCTGCTGCTGGACCACATCGTGCGGCTCGGCCGGCTGACCGCCTATGAGCGCATGGCGCACCTGCTGCTGGAGCTGCGCGACCGTCTGGCGCGGGTCGGACTTGCCGAAGAGCGCCGCCTGCCGATGCCGCTGACCCAGGAGACCCTGGCCGACGCCCTGGGCCTGTCGATCGTACACGTGAACCGCACCATCCAGCAGCTGCGCCGGGAAGGGCTCATCGAGCTGCGGTCCGGGATCGCCGTGCTGCACGACCCCGACGCTTTGGCCGAGCTGTGCGCTTACGAGCCCCTGCGCGCGCCGCGCCGGACGAGCGGCCCAGCCGCGAACGTCGAGGCCCTGGCCCGGGCGACCGCCCCGCTGGCGTGAACCCAGGAACTCCCCCGCGGGGGCGCCGTTGAGGTAGCGGCGCAGCCAGAACCCGGCCGCCGAGGGACCTCAATTTGTCGATGCTTCAAACCAACCCCGGAGACTTCGCTCCGCCCCCCGAGGCCGAGGAATTCTTCGCAACCAGCCTGCGCCTGCTAGCCGAGTCCGGCCTGCCCTTCCTGCTGTCGGGCACCTACGCGGTCACCGCCTACACGGGCATCCACCGGCCGACCAAGGACCTCGACATCTTCTGCAAGGCCGGCGACTACCCGAAGATTCTCGCCTTCTTCCAGGAGCGGGGCTACCGGACCGAGGTCGAGGACGAGCGCTGGATCGCCAAGGTGTTCCAGGACGCCAACTTCTTCGACGTGATCTTCAACATGTCCAACGGCACCCTGCCGATCACCGACGACTGGTTCCAGAACAACGACACGGTCACCGTCTACGACGTGGAGTGCAAGATCACCTCGCCGACCGAGCTGATCTGGTCGAAGATGTTCATTCAGGACCGCTACCGCTACGACGGCGCGGACATCGCCCACGTCATCCTGAAGAAGCATGACGCCATCGATTGGGACCGGCTGCTGCGCTACGCCGAACCCTATTGGGAGGTGCTGCTCATCCACCTCCTGAACTTCCGCTTCATCTACCCGACGGAGCGGAACGTGATCCCCGCCGAGATCATGCGGGAGCTGACCGACCGCCTGGCGGCCCAGGTCACCCTGCCGCCGGCACGGGTGCGGGTCTGCCGTGGGCGGCTGTTCTCGCCCCGCGACTACGTGACCGACATCACCGAGTGGGGCTTCGCCGACGTCGTGGGCAAGGGGCTCGAGGAGCGGCATGAACCCATCCACTGAGACCAATGGCGCCGGCGCGCTTCGCGTGGCCGCCGTCGGCGACCTGCACGTGGGCGAGGACCACGAGCGGCCCTACCGCGAGCTGTTTGCGCAGATCTCGTCGGAAGCCGACGTGCTCGTGCTGTGCGGCGACCTGACCAACTTCGGCAAGACGAAGGAGGCCGAGAACCTGGCCGAGGACCTGATGGCCTGCACCATCCCGGTCGTCGGGGTGCTCGGCAACCACGACTACGAGTGCGGCCAGCCGGACGAAGTCGCCAAGATCCTGCACCAGGCCGGGATGCAGGTGCTGGACGGCCAGGCTTACGAAATCGGCGGCGTGGGCTTCGCCGGCGCGAAGGGATTCATCGGCGGTTTCGGGCGGCACATGCTGACCCCGTTCGGCGAGGGCCCGATCAAGGACTTCGTTCAAGCCTCGGTGGAGGAGAACCTGAAGCTGGAGTCCTCGCTCCGCATGCTGCGGACGGAGCGGACCGTGGTGGTGCTGCACTATTCACCAGTCATCGAGACGGTGATGGGCGAGCCGCCAGAGATCTTCCCCTTCCTGGGCTCGGCGCGGCT
>NZ_DATAGM010000433.1:0-1723 GCF_036263695.1 Phenylobacterium sp. | reverse complement strand
CGACCTTCATCCCGGCGGCGGAGGAGAACGGCTTCATCGTCAATCTCGGCGTCTTCGTGCTGGAGCGGGCCGCGATCGAGCTCGCCGCCTGGCAGCGCTCGCTGGACGTCGAACCGCCGATCTTCGCCTCCGTGAACGTGTCCTCGCGCCAGCTCCTGCGCCACGACCTCCTGCACGACGTGAAGACCGTGCTCGCCCGCTCCGGCGTGCTGCCGGGCTCGCTCAAGCTGGAGCTCACCGAGAGCCTAGTGATGGAGAACCCGGAATACGCCGCCCAGATGCTGGCGCGCATCCACGACCTCGGCGCCGGCCTGTCGCTCGACGATTTCGGAACCGGCTACTCGGCCCTGTCCTACCTGCAGCGCTTCCCCTTCGACACGATCAAGATCGATCAATCCTTCGTCCGCCAGATCGCCACCGGCCAGACCGCCATCCTGCGCTCGATCGTGAGGATGGCCCAGGAACTCGGCCTCGCCATCATCGCCGAGGGCGCCGAGACCGAGGCCGATGCGCAGGCGCTCGCCGAACTCGGCTGCGACTACGCCCAGGGCTTCGCCTTCGGCGAGCCGATGTCCATGCTCCAGGCCCGTCAGCTCGTCGGGGCGGCGCCGGAGGCGGCTTGATCGCCGGCCTGGACATCGTTCAGTCCCTTCACCCGCGCCCTTTCCCGGACGGGTGGAGCGAAGCGGAACCCGATTCGGAACCCAGCACGTCAAGCCGCGAAGCGTCCGAAGTCTGGCGCCGATCATCATGAGCCGCTGGCGCGGCCGGTTCCTGCGCTGGGTCCCGGATCGCCTTCCGCTGACTCTCCGGGCGTCCGGGAAAGGGCGGGGTGAATCAGCCAGGGACGGCCGCCCGCGTCAGCGCGCCTTGAGCACCGTGCGGCAGGCGGCCGGCAGGGCGGCCATCGTCATGGGCGGCCGCGCCTTGGGTGGCGTCGTCGACTTTCTCGGGTTCAGCACGGCGTCGCTGAACCAGTAGGCCAGTTCCTCACCGCAGCCGTCCCCGGGGGGCGGGGCCGCCTGGTCGTCGCAGGCCGCCTCCCCGCCCGGGCAGGAGAGGCGGATGTGGTAGTGGTAATTGTGCCCGTACATCGGGCGGACCTTGTTGAGCCAGCCGCGGTCGCCGCCGGCCTCGCGGCACAGGGCCTTCTTGATCGCCGGATTGACGAAGATGCGGGCGACCTCCCGCTCCTGCGCGGTCATCCGGATCAGCTTCGTGTGCTCGGGCGTCCAGACGTCGGGATCGATGTCGAGGCGGTCGGCCCGCACGACGTTCGTCGCCGACATCTCCTCGCGCTCGGCGCGGCTCAGGCGCCGGTTCGGCATCGGGGTGAGCCAGATATCGGCGTCGAGACCGAGCTGATGCGAGGCGTGGCCCGTCAGCATGGGGCCGCCGCGGGGCTGGGACATGTCGCCGACGAGAAGGCCCGGCCAGCCGGCGCGGGGCGCCTTCCCGGCCAGGCGCTCGATGAAGTTGACGAGGTGCGGCGTGCCCCACATCCGGTTGCGCGACAGGCGCATCACCTGCCAGTTCGGCCCGTCGACGGCCAGCGCCTCGCCGCCGGAGAAGCAGCCCTTGGCGTAGCCGCCGTAGGCCTCGGAGGGGCCCGGCGCGGGCGTCGTCGCGCGGCCGAACAGCTCCTTGGCCGGGGTCGAGGGCGCGTCCGGATTGGCGAGCGGCGGCAGCGGCTTCGGGTTCACGCTGCCGCGGTCCTGGGCAT
>NZ_DATAGM010000432.1:0-6946 GCF_036263695.1 Phenylobacterium sp. | reverse complement strand
CGGCTTCGTCAACCAGTCCGACGGCGAGGTGCGCATCGACAGCGAGCCCGGCAAGGGCGCGGCCTTCGTCCTCACCCTGCCGCCCTCCGACCGCCCGGCCCAGGACCGCTCGGCCGAGGCCGCGCCCCAGGCGCTGGTCGGCGGCTCCGAGCAGATCCTGGTGGTCGAGGACGATCCCTCGGTGCTGGCCCTCACCGTCGAGATGCTCGGCGGCCTCGGCTACCGCACCCTAACCGCGACGAGCGCCGCCGAGGCCCTGGAGGTGATCGACAACGGCGCGGTGGTGGACCTGCTGTTCTCCGACATCGTCATGCCCGGCGGCGTCAGCGGCGTTGGCCTCGCGCGGGCCGCCCAGGAGCGCAGGCCGGACCTGAAGGTGCTGCTCACGTCCGGCTTCGTCGGCGACCGACAGGCGCTGGAACAGGCAGGCTATCCGGTGCTGGACAAGCCCTACCAGATGCAGGCCCTGGCGGCGAAGCTGCGCGCGCTGCTGAACGGCGAGGAGACCAAGCGGCCGCGCCGGCGCCGCGGTTCGGCGACCCAGGCCGCCGCCGCCGGCTAGTCCTTCGCCGGGAGGACGCCGCGGGCCCGAAGCCGAAGCATCGAAGCCAGCCGGCGGGCGTGCAGGCGCTGGCCCTGGTCGTCGCCGCTGGTGAGGGTCAGCGACCTGGCCATCCGCTCCAGGGTCGCCGGATCGTCGGTGCTGGCGAAGGCCCCGGTCAGCATGGCGATCTCCGCCTCCAGTTCCTCCCGCATGGCCGGCGGGCAGGACTGCACGACGCCTTCGTCGAAATCGATGACCTGGCCGGGAGGCTCTGGCTTCGGGTTCTTGCGTGCGCTCGGCATAACATATGTGGGCTTCGTGGATGTCGCGGGTGAGAAGCCCTCAGACCCGCCCCGGTTCCTAGCGCCAAGCCCTGGAGCAGCGCGATCCCAAGTCCTCCCGCAGGGCAGGAGGACGGCGAAGCGGTGGGGGGCATATGCGCCGAGTTCCGGAGTCAGCGCCCTTGAAGCCCCCTCAGTCTCTCCGGAACAGCTCCCCCTAGAGGGGAGCATCTTGAAGCTCAGACCTCAAACGTCTCCAGCCGCACCTGGTAGACGACGCGTTCGCCGGGCGCGAGCAGAGCCATGCCGGTATCCACGCCTGGCGCCCAGACCGAACTGTAGGGGTCCGCGAGGTTGAACTGCGGCTCGACGACCACGAAGGCCTTGTCCGGCGGCGCATAGACCTGCAGCGCCTTGACCTGCGGCGTGGCGGTGGAGATCCGCAGGCCGTAGCCCGCCGCGGGGTCGAGCACCTCGCACACGACCTGCCCGGCGTCGTCCCGCGCCAGGTCGGTGAAGCAGTCGTCGAGATAGAGCCCGTCCAGCGCGCGCCCCTGGCGGAAGTCGAACGCGGTGCCGGCCACCGGCGCGATCTCGCCCGTGGGCAGCACCTCGTCGTAGTTGTCAGCCGGCGCCCGGGCGCCCGCCGGCAGCCGCAGCACCGCCTGGTCGCGCCGACCGCTGGGGAGGTTGAAGTAGGGGTGCCAGCCGACGCCGAGGGGCAGGGGGCCGTGCCCGACGTTGACGGTCTCCACCGTCAGCTCCAGCGCCCCGCCGGCGAGCGCATAGCGCACCCGCACGTCCGCCCGGCCAGGCCAGCGGCCGCCGAAGTCGCCGGCTTGCAGATGCGCCTCCACCTGCGCCTGCGTGGGCTGGCTCACCTGTGCGGCCCGCGCGTCCAGGATCAGGCCGTGCATGGCGTACTGGCGCGCGCCCGGGTCCTTGCCGCCCCAGTTGCGGGGAAGCCGCGCCGGCCGGCCCGCCACTTGCGCCTCGATCTCCCGCGCGCCGGGGACGTCCTGGCCGGTGATCCGGTTGGCGTAGGGCAGCAGGATCGCCCCGCCGAGGCTGAAGGCCTTGTTGCCCGCGAAGTCCTCCGGTCCCCCGTCCAGCAGCCGGGCGGCCTCCTCCAGCGGCGGGGCGGTGAGGGCGTCGAACTCGCCGAGCCGAGGATGCCGGACCCGCGCCTGCAGCAGCGTCATGCCCCGGCCGGGCAGCACGGTGGCGTGGGCGAACCCGGAAGGCGCCTCGGCGTCTGTCAGGGTGACGGCGCTCGCCCCGCCGATCTCGACGGCCTGGCTCATCAACAACTCCGCATGCGGGGGCGGAGGGTCAGCGCACTTCGGCGGCGACCTCCGAAAAACGCAGCTGGCGCGCTTCGGCCTGCAGCCGCCGCACAGTCGGCTCCTGGTGTTCCGAAGGCGGCACGACCGGCACGGTCAGGCACACGCTCTCGGCCGGCAGTACATCGCGCCAGTCCTTGATCAGCTGCTTGTAGCAGCGGCCCACCGGGCGGATCTGGCGGTTCATGTCGTAGAGGCCCACCGGATGGACATGGCCGTTCGGCTCGCGCAGGGCGGTGTCCCAGTCCATCTGGTCGGTCAGCGAGTACCAGGTGAAGCCCACCGTCGGCACCCCGTCGTTGCGCACGCGCAGCACATTGGCCCACTGCTTCCACAGCCAGTTCACCGCCTCGTCGCCGTTCGGGCCTTCGACGATGTTGGTCTCGGTGTGCATCACCGGCAGCCGATACCGAGCATGGTACTGCCGGGTGATCTCGGAGTAGCCGAAGATCTCGCCGGAGGCCCGGTGGGAGCCGTCGGCCGACACGCGGTGCTCGTTTGTCCAGTAGTAGTCGTTGCCCAGGATGCAGTGGTGGCGCAGGCGATTCGATAGGAAGAAGTGGTATTCGTCCCGCGTCAGGCCGTTGTCCAGCAGGTACTCGTACATCTCCGAGTCGACCCGGTGGCCGTAGTTCAGGTCCAGCGACAGGAACCGCTTGGCGTTCTCGATTTCCGCCGGCTTGATGGCGGCCGGGTTCTCTGCGTGGAAGTATTCCGAGGACTCGCTCTGGATGAAGATCGCGTCTGAGCGGACTTCGAGGATAGCCTTCATCGCCAGGACGTTGGCCTTGACGATGTGCTTCAGCGCCGTGACGAACGTCTTGTCCGTCTTGCCCTCTTCGTTCCACCAGCCGAACTTGGCCGAGAACTGGGCGCAGATGAACATCTCGTTGACCGGGGTGTAGAGCTGCACCCACGGGAAGCGCCGGGCGAAGGCGGCGGCGTACTTGGCGAACTGCGCCGGAAAGTCCGGGTTCTGGAAGTCGCCGATCCAGTCCGGCACGCCGAAGTGGCACAGATCGACGATCGGCACGATGTTGCGCCGGTACAGCTCGCCGAAGGTGATGTCGGCGAACTCCCAGTCGTAGCGCTCCGGTCCGATCAGCGTCGTATGGATCGGCGGCCCGTAGCGGAGATACCGGATCCCGATCTCGTCGAGCAGATCGAAGTCGGTGCGCCAGTGCCGGTAGTGGCCGCACGACTCCATCTGGTCGACACGGATTGTGCCGCCCTTGATCTTGGGGATGGAGTTCTCAATCCCCGTGGCGAACATGAAGGCGGAAATGGCGCGTCCCTCCGAATAGCCGCGTCCAGCGGGGGCCCCGGCCTACAACGGCGCCAGGGCTCTGTGGTTCACGCGGGAGCGTCGGATCGTCGTTGCTAAATTCGGTGGGCGGAGAGGCCTATTCGGCCGCGACGGCGACGCCGAGCGCGGCGTCCACTTCACCAATCTTGCGGCAACGGTCGAGCTGCGCCAGGGAGTCAACGCCGTTTTGGACGTTCCTGACCCAGGCCTTGTCCCCGCTCACGGCGATTACCGTGAAGTGCGGGTGATAGTTCTCGCCGGTGCGCACCAGGTCCCCGACGCGGATATCTTCGTCGTGGGCTCGTTGGTGGGTAATCGAAAACACGTCAGAATAGCTGGGCAGCGACATTTGGGACCCCTCCCGATTCACTTCCTAAGGATAGTAGACCCCGGTCTCTGAATGGAACCGAAACGCGCTGGTTATGTTGTCGCAGCCGATCGATTAAGAATTCGGCAATTTCGTCAAAATCGCCGTAGCGCTGCGGGGAGGGACTTGTGACGAGTCTAAACTGCGTCATCGATTCGCGCGACATTCTGGGCGAGGGGCCCGTCTGGGACTCCCGGTCGGGACGTCTTTTCTGGTTCGATATCAAGGGCAAGAAGCTGCACTGGTACGCCCCCGAGAGCGGCCGGAACGGGACCTTCGACCTGCCGGTCCGGTGCAGCGCCGCGGCGCCCCGCGCACGCGGGGGACTGATCGTCGCATGCGAGAACGGACTGGCCGAATTCGACCCTGGGTCGGGCCGGCTGGAGATGATCAACCCGATGCCGCTGGGTGAGGGCTTCCGCTCCAACGACGGCAAGATCGATGTCGCCGGCCGGTTCTGGTGGAGCTCGATGGACGACAACGGCGGCGCCCGCCCCGGCGACCTCTATTGCACCGGGGGCGACGGCTTCACCGAAAAGGTGCTGGAGGGGATCCACATCCCCAACACCATCTCCTGCAGCCCGGAGGGCGACCGGCTCTACGTGGCCGACTCCAAGCTGGCGACCATCTTCCTCCACGACATGGACCCGCAGACCGGCGCCCTGTCCAACAAGCGGGTGTTTGCCGACACCAAGGCTGCCGACGGCGCGCCGGACGGCTCGGCCGTGGACGTCGAGGGCTATCTCTGGAACGCCCAGTGGGGCGCCTGGCGGATCGTCCGCTACGCCCCCGACGGGACCATCGACCGGATCGTTGAGACGCCCATCGAGCAGCCCTCCAGCTGCGCCTTCGGAGGCCCGGACCTCGCCACCCTCTACGTCACCAGCGCCCGCGAGGACCTCTCCGACGAGGCGCTGGCCCGCCAGCCCCAGGCCGGAGGCCTGTTCGCCTTCGATCCTGGCGTCCGCGGCCTACCGCTTCCCAGCTTCGCCGGCTGATTTGGCTGAACCGCTCGGCGCGTTCTGGGTTAAGCATCGGGGCTTCCTCTAACCCCCGGGGGATCACGTGAGCCGACGCCCGTTTCGGAGCGGCAAGAGCTACGGCAAGCTCGACCGCGACGGTTTCATTCACCGCAGCTGGATCAAGGGCACAGGCTTGCCCGACCATGTGTTCGACGGCCGACCGGTCATCGGCATCTGCAACACCTGGTCCGAGCTGGTCACCTGCCAGTTCCACCTGCGCGACCTGGCCGAGTACGTGAAGCGCGGCGTCTGGGAGGCCGGCGGGGTGCCGATCGAATTCCCGGCCATGAGCCTGCCCGAGACCCAGATGCGGCCCACGGCCATGCTGTTCCGCAACCTGCTGGCCATGGAGGTGGAGGAAAGCATCCGCGCCAACCCCATCGACGGCGTCGTGCTGCTCGGCGGGTGCGACAAGACCACCCCGGGCCAGCTGATGGGCGCGGCCAGCGTGGACCTGCCCACGATGGTGGTCTCCTCCGGCCCGATGCTGAACGGCAAGTACGAGGGCCGCGACATCGGCTCGGGCACCGACGTGTGGCGCTTCTCCGAGGCCGTGCGGGCCGGCGAGATGACGCTGAAGGACTTCCTGGGCGCCGAGAGCTCGATGAGCCGCAGCCACGGCACCTGCAACACCATGGGCACCGCTTCGACCATGGCCAGCCTGATCGAGGCGCTGGGCATGAGCCTGCCTCAGAACGCCGCCCTCCCGGGCGTCGACAGCCGGCGCAAGGCGCTGGCCCACCTCACCGGCAAGCGGATGGTCGAGCTGGTCGAGCAGGACATCAAGCCCTCGCAGATCCTCACCCGCGAGGCTTTCGAGAACGCCATCCTGGTGCACGCGGCCATCGGTGGCTCCACCAACGCGGTGGTCCACCTGCTGGCGCTCGCCGGCCGGGTCGGTGTGCCGCTGAGCTTGGAGGACTTCGACCGGCTCGGCCGCGAGGTCCCGCTGCTGGTCAACCTGATGCCGTCGGGCAAGTACCTGATGGAGGACTTCTGCTACGCCGGCGGCGTGCCGGCCGTGCTGAGCGAGATGGGCCCCGTCCTGCGGCGCGAGGCGCTCACCGTCTCCGGCCACACCCAGGGCGAGATCGCCGATCAGGCGAAGGTGTTCAACCGCGACGTCATCGGCACGATGCAGGCGCCCATCGGCCCTTCGTCGGGCGTGTGGGTGCTGCACGGCAATCTTTGCCCGAACGGGGCCATCCTGAAGCCCAGCGCCGCCAGCCCCGAGTTGCTCACCCACCGGGCCCGCGCCGTCGTGTTCGAGGACATCGAGGACTACAAGGCCCGCATCGACGACCCGGACCTCGAGGTCGACGAGACCTCGATCCTGGTGCTCAAGGGCTGCGGGCCCAAGGGCTATCCCGGCATGCCGGAGGTTGGGAACATGGCGCTGCCGCCCAAGCTGCTGGCCAAGGGCGTTCGCGACATGGTCCGCATCTCCGACGCGCGGATGAGCGGCACCGCCTACGGCACCGTCATCCTGCACGTCTCGCCGGAGTCCGAGGCCGGCGGCCCGCTGGCCCTGGTCAAGACCGGCGACGAGATCGAGTTCGACGGCCCCAACCGCCGGCTCGAGCTGCTGGTCGACGAGGCAGAGCTCGCCCGCCGCCGGGCGGAGTGGGAGGCGGCCCGCAAGGCCTCCGACTTCACCCGCGGCTGGTACCGGCTCTACATAGACACGGTGCTGCAGGCCGACCAAGGCGCGGACCTCTCCTTCCTGGTCGGCAAGTCGAGCGCCGACGTCACCCGGGAATCCCACTGATGGGCGAGGCGGCCCTGCTCGCGTGCGACTGGGGCACCACCAACCTGCGCGCCTGGACCCTGAACGCGCGAGGCCAGGTCATCGGCGACCGTGACTTCCCGCTGGGCGTATCGCGGCTCGCGCCCGGCGAGGCGGCCCGCCGCTTCGCCGAGGAGGTCCGCCCGGGCCTTGCGGCCGAGGGGCTGCCGGCCGTGCTCTGCGGCATGATCGGCTCCAACCTCGGCTGGACGGTCGTGCCCTACCTCGACTGCCCGGCCGCCGCCGAAGACCTCCGCCGCGCCATGGTCGAAGTCGAGCCTGGCGTGCGCATCGCGC
>NZ_DATAGM010000431.1:0-8189 GCF_036263695.1 Phenylobacterium sp. | reverse complement strand
CGGCCCAGCTGATGAGCAGCTATGCGACCTTCGCGGTGGCCTTCTTCGCCCGCCCGGTCGGCGCCGCCTTCTTCGGCCACTTCGGAGACCGCATCGGGCGCAAGTCGACGCTGGTCGCCTCGTTGATGGTGATGGGCGGCTCGACCCTGCTGATCGCCTTCCTGCCCACCTACGCAGTCGCCGGCTGGATCGCGCCTTTCCTGCTCTGCCTGCTGCGGTTCGGGCAGGGGTTCGGGCTGGGCGGCGAGTGGGGCGGCGCGGCGCTGCTGGCGGTGGAGAACGCTCCGCCCGGCTGGCGGGCCAGGTTCGGGATGTTCCCCCAGCTCGGTGCGCCGGTAGGCTTCATCGCCGCCAACGGCCTCTTCCTGCTGCTGGGACTCTTCCTGCCGGCCGACGATTTCCGCGAGTGGGGCTGGCGGTTGCCGTTCCTGGCCAGCGCCGTCCTGGTTGGCCTGGGCCTATGGGTGCGGCTGAAGATCGGCGAGACGCCGGCCTTCCAGCGCGCCGTCGCCGAGGCCGAGCCCAGCCATGTGCCCATGGCCGAGGTGATCAGGCGCCACCCCGCGGCCCTGCTGGGCGGCACCTTCGCCGTGGTCGCCTGCTTCGCCATCTTCTACCTCGCGACCGCCTTCGCGCTGGGCTACGGCACGACCCAGCTCGGCTACAGCCGCGAGGCGTTCCTGGGCGTCCAGCTGGGCGCCATCCTGTTCCTCGCCGCGGGGATCCTGATCGCGGGGTGGTGGAGCGACAAAGCCAATCCCCGCCCGTCGGCACGGTGGCGGTCGGCGCGGCGATGGGCGCGATGATGGGCTCGGGCTCGCTGCTGTTGATCTGGGCGTGGCTGTCGATCGCCCTGCTGGTGATGGGCTTCGTCTATGGCCCGCTCGGCGCCTACCTGCCGAGCCTGTTCCCGCCGCGGGTCCGCTACTCAGGCGCCTCGCTGGCTTTCAACATCGGCGGGATCATCGGCGGCGGCCTGACGCCCATCGCCGCCCAGGCGCTCGCCGACCGCGGCGGCCTCACCCTGACCGGCGGTTACCTCGTCGCGGCCGGGGTGCTGAGCCTGGCGGGCCTGGCCGCCACGCGGCCCCGCCACGCCGACGACTAGCGCGGCGAGCCGACGGACATGGGCCTCGACAGCCCCAGCATCGCCGTCATCGGCGGGGGCCCCGCAGGGCTGATGGCCGCCGAGCGGCTGAGCGCGCGCGGCTGCCGGGTCACGGTCTACGAACGCATGCCGACCTTCGGACGCAAGTTCCTGATGGCCGGGCGCGGCGGCCTGAACCTGACGCACTCGGAGCCCTTTGATCACTTCAAGGCGCGCTACGGCGCAGCCGCCGCACGGCTCGGCCCCTACCTGGACGCATTTCCACCCGGCGCCCTGATCGCCTGGGCCGAGGGGCTGGGGCAGCCGACCTTCACCGGCTCCAGCGGCCGGGTGTTCCCCAAGGCGCTGAAGGCGTCGCCGCTGCTTCGGGCGTGGCTGAACCGCCTCGAGGCGCAGGGCGTCCGCCTGCAGACGCGCGCGGAGTGGCTGGGCTGGGACGCGGCAGGCGCCCTCGCCTTCCGCGGGCTGCCCACCGAGCGGCCGGACGCCGCCATCCTGGCGCTGGGCGGGGCGAGCTGGCCCAAGCTCGGCTCCACGGGCGGGTGGGCGCAGGTTCTGGCCGCGAAAGGCGTCGAGGTCCGGCCCTTCCAGCCGGCCAACTGCGGCTTCGTCGCCGATTGGAGCGCGACCTTCCGGAGCCGGTTCGCCGGCACGCCGCTGAAGCCGCTGGCGCTGAGCTTTCAAGGGACGACCGTCCGCGGCGAGGCGATGATCGCCGCCTACGGCCTCGAAGGCGGCGGGATCTACGCCCTCTCCGCCGCCCTGCGCGAGTCGATCGCGCGCCATGGCCGGGCGGTGCTGGCGCTCGACCTTCGGCCCGATGTCGCCGAGGACCAGCTGGCCGCAAGGCTCGCCCGCCCGCGAGGCGGCCAGTCGCTCTCCAACTTCCTGCGCAAGGCCGCCGGCCTGCCGCCGGTGGCCGTAAACCTGATCCGCGAGGCGCACGGCGGCGCCCTGCCCGAGAACCTGGCGCACGCCATAAAGAACCTGCCCATCGTCCTCACCGCAGCCCAGGGCCTGGAGCGGGCCATCTCCTCGGCCGGCGGGGTCGCCTGGCCTGAGGTGGACGAGGACCTGATGCTCACCGCCCTTCCCGGCGTCTTCGCCGCCGGCGAGATGCTCGACTGGGAAGCCCCCACCGGCGGCTACCTCCTGCAAGCCTGCTTCGCGACCGGCATGGCGGCGGCGGAGGGGGTGCTGAAGCGGCTCTGAAGGGGGGTCAGACCTGGCGCATCCAGGCGGTGGCGGCGTCCAGCGCTTCCGCGAGCACTTCGGGGTCCTTGCGGCCGGACTTCGCCGGCGCGTGGAAGGAATGGTCGGCGTGGGCGAGGAGGTGCAGGCGGGCGCGGGGGCCGAGGCGCTCGATCACCGGCTGCAGGAGATCGAGGTCGGCGAGGGCGTCGTTGTCGCCCTGCAGGAACAGCATCGGGACCGTCACGTCGTCCAAGTGGGCCGCTCGGTCGGTGGAGGGCTTGCCCGCGGGGTGGAGCGGGAATGCGAAGAAGACCAGGCCCTTCACGCCCTCCAGCGCCGCGGCCGCCTGCGCCTGCGAGGTCATGCGCCCGCCGAACGAGCGCCCGCCGGCGAACAGCGGCAGGTCAGGCGCCTGCGCCCTCGCCGCGGCCACGGCGGCGCGGACGCTCGCCTGCGCCACCGCCGGCGCGTCGACCCGCTTTGAGCCCCGCTCCATGTAGAGGAACTGATAGCGGAGGGTGGCGACGCCCAGGCCCTCAAGCCCGTCGGCGATAGCCGCAATGGACTTGTGGGTCATCCCCGCGCCGGCCCCGTGCGCCAGCACCAGGCCCGCCCAGGCGTCCGCCGGCGCCTGCCAGAGGGCCGAGACCTCCCCCTGCCCAGGCACGGCGATGGAGAGGGGCGTCATCGGCTCAGCCGCCGCCCGAGGCCCGCTCGGCCCTCAGCCGCTCGTTCAGCGCCACGCTGGCGTCCATGCGGGCCAGCTGCTCCGGGCTGGCCTCCGTCTGGTGACGCGCCTTCCACTCGGCCTGGGGCATGCCGTAGACGGCCTCCCGCGCCTGATCCTTCGGCAGCGCGCCTTCCGACGCCTCGCTCAGCCAGTCGGCCAGGCAGTTGCGGCAGAAGCCGGCGACGCCCATCAGGTCCACGTTCTGGACGTCCGTCCGCATCCTCAGGTGCTCGACCAGCCGGTGGAACGCCGCCGCGGCCAACCTGTCGTCGATCTCAGCCATCGAGAGCCTCTCAAGCCGCCGCCGCGGACGCGGCGTCGGGCAGGAACGGGGTGATCGCCGCCAGCGCCTGGGCGACGTAGGCGGCCTTCTCGCCCACCGGGGCGACATAGTGGATCGCCTCCTGGGCCTCGCGCAGGCCGGCGAGGCGGGCGATCGTCCAGGCGGCGAGATACTGCGAAGCCAGGCATCCGCCCGCGGTGGCCACGTTGCCGTGCGCGACAAAGGGCTGATCGAGCACCTCGACGCCCGCCTCCACGACCCACGGCTTGGTCGTCAGGTCTGTGCAGGCCGGCAGGTCGCCCAGAAGGCCGAGCTTGGCCAGCAGCAGCGTGCCCGAGCACTGGGCGCCGACGAGCTGGCGGGCGGGATCGAGGAGGATGCCCGACAGCAAGGCTTGATCGGCGACGATCTCCAGGGTGCGCATCCCGCTGCCGATCAGGACGGCGTCCGCGTCGGACGCGAACTCCAGCGGTCGCTGGCGCTGCACGGTCACGCCGTTGAGCGAGGTTACCTCCGGCGTGGGCGAGGTGATGTAGGCGGCGAAACCCTTGACCTTCAGCCGGTTGAGGATTGCGGCGGCGACGAACGAGTCCAGCTCATTGAAGCCGTCAAATGTGAGAACCGCGATCTGCACGATGCCCTCCAGGCGCTGCCTGCGCCTTCTACCATCCCGGCCGCCGGCGCAGTAGCTCGCGCCGCTAGTCCGCCTCCGCCGCAGCCAGTTGCCGGGGCGTGGGCTCGGCGAGCGGCGAGGGGCCGGAGTCGAGTTCGCGGTGCATCTGCTCGCGATCGAGGTCGCCTTCCCAGCGGGCGACGACCAGGGTCGCGACGCCGTTCCCGACGAGGTTGGTCAGCGCCCGGCACTCGCTCATGAAGCGGTCGACGCCGACCAGCAGGGCCAGCGCCACGATCGGCACATCGGGCACCACCGCCAGGGTGGCGGCCAGGGTGATGAAGCCCGCGCCGGTGACGCCGCTGGCCCCCTTCGAGGTCAGCATGGCGACCGCCAGGATGGTCAGCTGCTGGGTCAGGCTAAGATCGGTGTTGGTGGCCTGGGCGAGGAACAGCACCGCCAGGGTGATGTAGATGTTGGTGCCGTCGAGGTTGAAGGAATAGCCGGTGGGGATGACCAGGCCCGTGGTGGTGCGCCCCGCCCCCAGCCGCTGCAGCCTCTGCATCATCTGCGGCAGCACCGACTCCGAGGAGGAGGTGCCGAGCACGATCAGCAGCTCCTCCCGGATGTAGCGGATGAACTTGAAGATCGAGAAGCCGGAGGCGGCCGCGATGGCGCCCAGCACCGCCAGCACGAAGATCAGGCTGGTCGTGTAGAAGGTGGCCACCAGCGCGCCCAATTGCAGCAGGGACTCGATGCCGTAGCGGCCGATCGTGAAGGCCATGGCCCCGAAGGCGCCGATGGGCGCCAGCTTCACGATCACCGCAATGATCGAGAAGAACACCTTGGAGATGTCGTCCAGCACATGGGCCATCTTGGCCCCGAACTCGCCGAGCCGGGCGCAGGCGAAGCCGGTGAGCACCGCGATCACCAGCACCTGAAGCAGGTTGCCGGTGGCGAAGGCGCCGAAGAATGCGTCGGGGATCAGCGCCAGCAGGTGCTCGGCTAGCCCCTGCCCTTCCTGGGCCTTCTCGGCGTAGCCGGCGGCGATGGAGGGATCGAGGGTGGAGGGATCGACGTCGAAGCCGACGCCCGGCCGCACCAGGTTGCCGACGATCAGTCCCACGGCCAGGGCGAAGGTGGAGACCACCTCGAAATAGATCAAGGTCTTCACGCCCAGCCGGCCGAAGGCCCGCATGTCGCTCATGTGGGCGATGCCGGCGGCGATGGTGCAGAAGATCACCGGGGCCACGGCCATCTTGATCAGCTTGATGAAGCCGTCGCCCAGCGGTTTCAGCGCCACCCCGAACTCGGGCCAGACCACGCCCACGGCGATGCCCAGGACGATGCCGATCAGCACCTGGACGTACAGGATCTTCAGCGGCCGAAAGACGCCCATCTGACCTCAACCCCCGCGCCGCCCCTGCGGCCCTCAGGCTTGCGGTAACACGGCATGCGCGCAGGAAAAACCGCTCATCCCGACGTGCGGGATGAGCGGCTGAAGTCGTGCGATGTTCGGGGCTAGTGCGCCCGGCGCTCTTCCATTTCGCGCTTGGCGGTGTCGAGGCCGGCGCGGGCGACTTCCTGGACCTTGTCGGCCAGGGTCTCGACGCCGGTGGGCATGCCTTGGCGGTCGGCTTCTTCCTTGACTGCGCCCAGGGCCGACTGGGCGATGGTCTTGGCCTCGTCCATGCGCTGCTGGGCCATGGCCTTGCCCTGGTCTAGGGCCTTGTCGCGGAAGCGGCCGACGGCGCGGTTCTCGATCCGGCTGGCCGGCAGGGCGGCGCCGATCGCAGCCCCGATCGCCACCCCGGCGGCGGCGATGATCAGCGGCTCGTTCTCCATGGTCTCCAGGAAGGTCCGCTGGGCGCGCTGGCCGTACTGGCTGGCCTGGGCCTTCACCTGTCCACCGGCCGACGACAGCCGTTGCCCGGCCTTCTGGTAGCCTTGACCGGCGCGACCCCTGGCGGACGACAGGCCCTGAGTGGCCTTGCCGCGAGCGGAAGACAGCCCGTCGCGGGCGCCGCTCACGGCGCTGGACCCCTTCGAGGCCGCGGTGTGGGCCGCGTCGGTGACCTTGTGCGCGGCGTTGCTGGCCGCGGCCTTGGCCTTGGCGGCGGCCTGGGCCGCCTTCTCCTTCAGGCCCGGGCCTTTGCTCTCGGAGGAGAGATCGGCGCCGGTCAGCGGGTCGTAGTCCTCGTGGTAGCGGCTGGTGTCGGCGTCATAGGCCGTGGCGTCGCCTTCGAAACCGATCTCGCCGGTGTAGGGATCGGCCACGAAGCTGCGCCGCTCGCGCCATTCCCGCTGCGCGGGCGGCTTGCCGAACATCAGCCAGGCCACGCCCGCGCCGATCAGCGCCAGCGGCAGCGGGTTCTCCTTGGCCTGCCGGCCGAGGTTCGACGCGATCTCGCCCGCGCCAGTGCCCTTCATTGAGCCCATCAGCTCGTCGATGATCTGGCCGGCGCTCATCCGGTCTTTGAGCGCCTCCACCGTGCGGTCCAGCTCCCCGCGGGTCGCCTCGACCTCGCGCTCGATCTCTTCGGAGGATCTCGTCATCTCACCTGCTCCTTCACGAGCTGCGCGTCTTTTTCGATTTGCCGGGTCGTACGCTCCGGCGCGAGATTGCTCGGCTTCGCCGTCTTGGCGCCCAGTCTGAGCAGGGAGACGCCCACCAGGGCGACGACCACGCCGACCAGCAGCGCGGCCCAGGCCGGATCCATGACCTTGGACAGGGCCAGAACCAGCGCCTGCAGCAGCACGATCAGCGCCGCGAGCAGGCAGATGGCGCCGCCGGCCATCTCGCCGCCGGCCTTGGCCAGCTGCATGGTCTTCTCCGAGAACTCGGCGCGGACCAGCTCGGCTTCCTTACGCACTAAGCTGGAGACATCGGTGGCGAGGTCCCCGATCAGCTGCGGTATGGATCTGGGATCGGTTGAGGGATCCGGCATGGCTCAGATCCCCCGCTCGATGTCGGAGCCGGCGGTGCGGCCCGGTCCGGAGCCTTGCGTGCCTTCGATGCTCTCATTGCTGCGGTCCGGGTCCAGATCGCCGCCCTCAGCCAGGGCCGCAGGCGAGGCGCCTTGTTCGGCGGCGGTCTGCTGGTCGACGATGTTGTCGCCCAGGACGTCGGGAGCGGCGGCCGAGAGGCTGGTGGGCTCCTCGTCGCCAAGATCCACGTCCATCGGCTCGAGGGCTTCCGGCGCAGCGATCAGGCTGTTGCCTTCATAGACTTCCGAGTCCTGCAGCGGCGAGCCGTACTCGGGCTCCAGGTTACGCTCCGAGGCGCGGAAGAAGCGGCCGACGGCCAGGCCCACCAGCACGGAGCCCGCCACGAAGGCGGCCGGGTTGCGGCGGCCGAAGTCGCGGACCGTGTCGAGCATCTCTTCCGGGCGCTTCTCGGAGAGGGCGCGGGAGAAGCCTTCCAGCCCGTCGGCGGCTTCGCGGACCAGCCGCGCGGCGAAGGTCTGGTCGTGTTCGCCGAGATCGTCGCCCGCCTTGCGGATCGCGTCGGCGAAGGTGTGGATGGTGGAGCCGACCTGGGTCTTGGCCGCCTCGGCCTTGTCCGTGGCCTGGGTCTTGGCGCCCTGGGCGAAGCTCTGGGCCTCACCCTTCAGCGCCTGACCGGCCTGGTTCAGCCGCTCCTTGGCCACTTCGGTGGGGCGCCGGGCGTCGCCGCCAGGAGAGGCGCCTGTGGTCGGGCCCGAGCCTTCGGCTCCGGTCCCGCCGGAATAGATGTCCGACATGGTTTGCTCTCCGCGGGGGGTCTGGGGTGCGCTCAGGCGAGGCCGACGAACGACAGGATCGCGAGAACCACGACCACCAGTCCGATCAGATAAATGACGCTATTCATGGGTTTCACCGTCAGCTTGCGGGGCGAAAGCGGGCAGGCGGGGCTTTGGTTCCGCCTGTCCCGTAGCGCCGTTTTCAGAGCCCGCGGCCGAGCTCCTGGGCGACCGCAGAGGCCCGGTCGCCCACCTTGTCCACGGCGTCGCGAAGTTGGTCGGGCGTGACGTCGAACTTCTCGGTCCAGTAGCGGACCTCATGGTCCTGGGCGAGGCTGATCCGCTGCTTGTCCTGGCCGCCGCGGTTGGTGGGATCGTCCGACATGACGATGCTCCTTTCGATGCTGCTCACGGGCAGAATCCATGGAGGCGGGCCGCGGTTCCGCGCCTTGTCGCGCGGCCGCATAAGTGGCATCGGGGAGCCGCGACGGCCCGGTAGCTCAGCAGGATAGAGCAGCGGTTTCCTAAACCGAAGGTCA
>NZ_DATAGM010000430.1:0-4958 GCF_036263695.1 Phenylobacterium sp. | reverse complement strand
CCCAGTACAGGCACTCTCCCATGGACCTCTCCAAGATCCCCATCGGCGAAAACCCGCCATACGACGTCAACGCCATCATCGAGATCCCGCAGGGCGGCGAGCCGGTAAAGTACGAGCTGGACAAGGCCAGCGGCGCGATCTTCGTCGATCGCTTCCTGCACACGGCCATGTACTACCCGGGGAACTACGGCTTCATCCCGCACACCCTGGGCGACGACGGCGATCCGCTGGACATCCTGGTGGTGGGCCCGACGCCGGTGGTGCCCGGCGCGGTGATCCGCTGCCGGCCGGTGGGCGCGCTGATAATGACCGACGAGGCCGGCGGCGACGAGAAGGTGCTGGCGGTGCCGGTGGACCAGCTGCACCCGTTCTGGCGCGGCGTGGAGTCCTGGCGCTCGCTGCCGGTGATCCTCACCGAGCAGATCGCCCACTTCTTCAGCCACTACAAGGACCTGGAGAAGGGCAAGAGCGTCGAGGTCAGCCATTGGGCAGACCCGGACGAGACCTTCGACATGATCCGCCGCGCCATCGAGGCGGGGAAGAAATAAGCCGGTGACTGGTTACGGTGTCCCGTCGGGGCGGTTTGGACCGCTCGGTGGGACATCGTAACCTGTCACTTCCGCAGCAAATCCAGGAACACCGGCGCGCAGTCGCCGAGGCGCTTTTCCTCATAGCGGGTGGTGATGTGGTCGGCGGGGGGCGTGCGCCAGTCGTCGGCGCGCTCGGCCGGCCAGGCGAAGTGAGGGCTCTTCAGGAACCGCTCCAGGGTCCAATCGATGTAGTCCGCCCAGTCGCTGGCGAACCGCAAGGCCCCGCCGATCTTCAGCACCCGCGCCAGCTCCGCGATCACCTCGGGCTGCACCAGCCGCCGTTTGTTGTGGCGCGCCTTGGGCCAGGGATCGGGGAACAGAATGAACACGCGAGCCAGGCAGGCGTCCGGCAGCCGCTCCAGCAGGGCCCGGACGTCGCCGTCATGTATGCGCACGTTGGAGAGTTGCTGCTCGTCCACGTGCCGCACGGCGCTGGCGACCCCGTTCAGGAACGGCTCGGCGCCGAGGATCAGCACCTCGGGGCTGCGGGCGGCCTGGGCGGCCATGTGCTCGCCGCCGCCGAAGCCGATCTCCAGCCAGACCTCGGCCGCGTCGGGCTTCAGAGTCCGGGGGTCGAACGGCTCGATCGGCGCGCGGATCTGCGGCAGCAGGGTGTTCATCAGGGCCGCCTGCCGCGGCTTGATCGGCCGCGACTTCATCCGCCCATAGGAGCGCAGCGGCGGGTGGGACTCGCTCATGGGTCCGGCTGCAGCAGCACGCTGACGCTCTCGCCGTTGTGGATCCGCCGCATCGCCTCGGCCAGCGCCGGCGCCACCGACAGGATCCGCAGCTTGTCGGTCCGACGCTCGGGCGCGATCGGCGCGGTGTTGGTGCAGACGATCTCGATCACGTCGTCCATGCCGCCCAGCCGCTCCAGCGCCCCGGCCGCAAACAGGCCGTGGGTGCAGGCCACGCGGATGGAGCGGGCGCCGCGCTGCCGCAAGTGGTCCATCAACTCGACCACGGTGGTGCCCTTGGCGATCTCGTCGTCGAGCACGATGACGTCGCGGCCCTCGATCTCGCCGATGATCGATGAGATCACCACCTTGTCGTCGGAGAACCGCTGCTTGGCGCCGGCCGCCACGTCGGTCCGCAGCATGCGGGCGAAGGCGGCCGCCTCCTTGGCGTTGCCCAGGTCCGGCGAGACCACCACCGCGTTCGTCAGGTCGTAGCGCCGGAAGTAGGCGGCCAGCTCCTTCAGCGCGTGCAGGTGGTCGACCGGGATATTGAAGAAGCCGTGCACCTGCGGCGAGTGCAGGGTCATGGTCAGCACCCGGTTGGCGCCGGCCGTGACCAGCAGGTCGGCGACCAGACGCCCGCCGATGGAGATCCGCGGCGCGTCCTTCTTGTCCGAGCGCGAGTAGGCGAAGTGCGGGATCACCGCGGTGATCCGCGCGGCCGAGGCGCCGCGGGCCGCATCCAGCATCAGGAACAGCTCGACCAGGTGCTCCTGCACCGGCGAGACGATCGGCTGGATGAGGAAGACGTCCCGCTCGCGGCAGTTGGCCTGCAGTTGGACTTCCAGGCAGTCGTTGGCGAACCGCTTCACCCGCGAGGGCAGCAGCGGGACCTCCAGGTGCTCGCAGATCTCCGCGGCGAGCTCAGGGTGCGCCGTGCCGCTGAAGATCGCGATCTCGCTCATCTCTACCGCTCATCCCCGCGAAGGCGGGGACCCATCCTGTGTTGAGTCCAACTCGGGGCGCTGCTCAGGTTCCGCCTCCGCCTGGCCCCCGCCTTCGCGGGATGAACGGAGGGTCGGGCGCTCACGCCACCTTCTTCAGCTCTTCCACCAGGTCGGTGCGCTCCCACGAGAAGCCGCCCTCGTTGTCGGGGGTGCGGCCGAAATGGCCGTAGGCGGCGGTGCGGGCGTAGATCGGACGGTTGAGGCCCAGGTGCTCGCGGATCGCCCGGGGCGTGGCGCCGCCGATCAGCTCGGGCAGGATCTCCTCCAGCTTGCGGGGGTCGACTTCGCCGGTCTCGTGCAGGTCGACGTAGAAGCTGAGCGGCTGGGCGACGCCGATGGCGTAGCTGATCTGGATGGTGCACTTGCGCGCCAGGCCGGCGGCGACGACGTTCTTGGCCAGATACCGGCAGGCGTAGGCCGCCGAGCGGTCCACCTTGGTCGGGTCCTTGCCGGAGAAGGCGCCGCCGCCGTGCGGGGCCGCGCCGCCGTAGGTGTCGACGATGATCTTGCGGCCGGTGAGGCCCGCGTCCCCGTCCGGCCCGCCGATCTCGAAGCGGCCGGTGGGATTGACCAGCCACTTGGTCTTCTTGGTGATCAGCCCGTCTGGGAAGACGCCCTCGACGTAGGGCCGGATCAGGTCGTGGATCCGCTTGGGCGTGGCCAGCTGCATCCCGATGCGCTTCTTGTGCTGCGTCGAGACGACGATCTTCAGCACCTCGACCGGCTTGCCGTTCTCGTAGCGCAGGGTGACCTGGCTCTTGGCGTCGGGCTCCAGCTCCGAGCGCTCTCCCGAGCGGCGCACGTCGGCCAGGCGGCGCAGGATGTTGTGCGAGTACTGCAGCGTCGCCGGCATCAGCTCGGGCGTCTCGTCGCAGGCGTAGCCGAACATGATGCCCTGGTCGCCGGCGCCCTCGTCCTTCTCGCCGGCGGCGTCGACGCCCATGGCGATGTGGGCCGACTGCGGGTGCAGGAAGCAGGCGTACTTGGCCTTGGACCAGTGGAAGCCCTTCTGCTCGTAGCCGATCTCCTTCACCGCCTGGCGGATCTTGGGCTCGAGCGAGCGGACGATCTGCCGCGTCAGCTCCTTGTTCTCGGCCTTGCTGCCGCCGGGCTTGCCGGCCCGGACCTCGCCGGCCAGGACGATGCGGTTGGTGGTCACCAGGGTCTCGCAGGCCACGCGGGCCTCCGGCTCGGCCGCCAGGAAGGCGTCCACCACGGTGTCGCTGATGCGGTCGGCGACCTTGTCAGGGTGGCCTTCGGAGACGCTTTCGCTGGTGAAGATGTAGTCGGTGCGGCTCAAGACGTGGGTGCTCCCGGAGACGAGACGGGCCGCGCGAGTCAGCGCGCGCGAGCCAGGCGCGGGAGCCGTATAAAGACTTCCTTATGCGAAGCCAAGCGAGGCCCGCGCCGAGCCGTCAGCTTTCGCTGTCTTCCTCGCCTTCCTCGGCCATGGCGCGGACCAGGTCGAGGATGCGCCGGCGGACCCGGCCGCGGCGGATGCGCGGGAAGACGGCCGCCAGCTCCATGCCTTCCGGGGTCAGCAGGAAATCGTGCACCGAAGGCGCGACGTTGTTGGACTCGGCCGAGCCGGGATCGCCCAGCCCCTCGTAGAAGTAGGCGATGGAGGTGTTCAGCGCCCTGGCCATCTCATAGAGTTTGGAGGCCGAAACCCGGTTGGCGGCGCGCTCGTACTTCTGCACCTGCTGGAAGGTCAGGCCGATCTGGTCCGCAAGCTTTTCCTGGCTGACGCCAAGCTCCTTGCGGCGGAGTCGGATCCGCAACCCGACGTGACGGTCGATCGGGTTGGGCGAGCGCTCAAGGTCGAGTTCCTTGGCCATAACGGACATTAAAGCGCACCTTCGTTGGTGACGAAATGACGAAGCCAAAGCTCAGCTAACAGGTTCTACGGGGCCGCGCTAGAGCTGCCGCGAACGCCGATATCGCCAGCATTACCAATAAAGTGGCTTCGCCGAACCGGCTGTACACGGTGGGTTTCAGGGCCGCAGGCAGGCGCACGTCGATCACCCCGGCGCGCCTCAGCCCGAGCCGCTCGCCGGGGATCACGCGGCCGTGGGCGTCGATGGCGGCGGAGACGCCGGTAGGGGTCGAGCGCAGGATCGGCAGCCCTTCCTCGATGGCTCGGTAGCTGGCCAGGTTGAGGTGCTGGAGCGGGCCGCTGGTCATCCCGAACCACGCGTCGTTGGAGATGTTCAGGATCCAGGCCGGGCGCACGCCCGACCGGGCGGCGGCCCGCGCGGTGGCCCGCGGGAACAGGGCCTCGTAGCAGATCAGCGGCTGGACGGTCGGCAGCCCGGGGAGGGCCAGCGGGGCCGGCGGCTCGCCAGCGGTGAAGTCCTCTGGCATGTGCACCAGGCTGCGGATGCCCAGGCGCGTGGCGAGGTCGCCGAACGGCAGGTATTCGCCGAACGGGACCAGGGTGTGCTTGTCGTAGCGGCCTGCGACATACAGTCCGTCGGGCTCGCGCCGGAAGGCCACCAGGCTGTTGAAGTAGTCCCACTCCCCGCTCGGTTGCAGCTCCGCCGCGTTGGCGCCCATCAGCAGCACCTGGCCGGGCGCGAGGGCCTCGGTCAGCGCCGGCCCGTAGGGCGAAGCCGGCGACAGCAGGTCGTTGATCACCGCCGGCAGGGCCCCTTCGGGCCAGACGACCACCTGCGGGCGGACGG
>NZ_DATAGM010000429.1:0-10897 GCF_036263695.1 Phenylobacterium sp. | reverse complement strand
ATGGCGAAGCCGATGCCCACCGAGCCACCCGTCGGCGAGAAGATCGCCGTGTTGACGCCGATCACCCGGCCGTAGATGTCGAAGGTCGGCCCGCCCGAGTTGCCCCGGTTGATGGGCGCGTCGATCTGGATGTAGTCGACGAACACCTCGTTCAGGTCGCGGCCGTAGGCCGAGATGATGCCGGCGGTGGCGGTGCCGCCCAGGCCGAAGGGGTTGCCGACGGTGATCACCCAGTCGCCGACCCGCGGCCTGGCCGCGTTCTCGAAGTTCACATAGGGGAAGGCGTTCCCCTCGACCTTCAGCACCGCGAGGTCGGTGCCCTCGTCGCGGCCGACGACGGTGGCCTTCAGCTCGCGCTCGTCCTTGAGGACGACGGTGATCTCCTCGGCGTTCTCGACCACGTGGTTGTTGGTGACGATGTAGCCGTCGGGGCGGATGAAGAAGCCCGAGCCGGAGGACTGCTGGCGCGGCAGCCGGGGCTGGCCCTGCGGGGTCGTACCGCCGCCCTCCTCATCGTCCTCCTGGCCCTCGCCGCGGGGGACGATGTCGAAGGGGAAGTTCTCGAAGCCGGGGATGCGGCGCAGCGCGCGCGCATCGGCCCGGGAGGTCACGTTGATCGAGACCACCGCGGGCGAGACCTTCTCGAAGATGTCGGCGAACGACATCGGCGCGCCGGGCGGCGGGGCGAAGACGTTGCCGGCCGCGGAGGTGCGCACCAGGGGCGGATTGTCGTTGGCGGCGCCCTCCGGAAGCTGCGCCCCGGCGCCCGCCACCATGGCGGCCGCCGCGATGCCGACGCCGAACGCCGCGCCCAGGAGATAACCGGTCTTCTTCGAGGTCATAGGCCTTCCAACTTCCCTTCGGGGCAGCCGAATTTACACGCCGCTCCCGTCAAATACCTAGGATCGATGCATCAGGACGCAACTCCCCTTCAAGTTACGTTTAGGTCACTCTCCGCGCCGCATCGCGCCCATTCTGCGGCGCAATGGTGTCACTCGCCCGATAGCGCCTTCAGGCGCTTGGCCTCGGCTGCTGTAAGCTCCGCTTCCGGCGACCGGTTCCGGAGGCGTGCAAGAAGCAGGCCCACCCCGCCCAGCAGCACCAAAAGGGGCGCCAGCCAGAGCGCCAGATTGCCGAACGAGAAGGCCGGCCGCAGCAGCACGAACTCGCCGTAGCGGTCAGTCAGGAACCGCTTGATGGCGGCGTCCTCCTCGCCGGCCGCCACCCGCTCGCGAACGATGCGGCGCAGGTCGGCGGCCAGAGGCGCGTCGGAGTCGTCGATGGACTCGTTCTGGCAGACCAGGCAGCGGACCTCCTTGAACAGTTCGCGCGCCCGGGCCTCCTGGGCCGGGTCCGGCAGCCGCTCGGCCGGGTCCGAGGCGGCGGCCATGCAGAACACCGCCGCTAGGATGGCCAGCAGCTTCCTCAAGCGCCCGCCTCCGCCTTGCGCGCGACGCCGAGTCTAAGCCGCCGGTCGGAAAGCGAGATGGCGCCGCCGAGCGCCATCACCGCCGGCCCGAGGAAGATCAGCAGCGCGAGCGGGTTCCAGTAGGCGCGCACCAGCCAGGTCGACGCGCCGGCCGCCTCGCGCCGCTCGCCCAGCACCACGTACAGGTGGCTCAGGCCCTCGTGGCAGATGGCCACCTCGGAGGTGGTCTGCCCGCCCGGCAGATAGAGGCGCCGTTCGGGCGCGGGCCGGCAGACCAGGCGATCGCCCTTGGTCGCGACGAGGCGGCCGCGTTCGGCGTCGTAGTTGGGGCCCTCCACAGCCTCGACGTCCTCGAGGGTGAGGTGATAGCCGCCGACGCTGACCTGACCGCCCAGGGGGACGGCCTGGGCGCTCTCGGCTTTCCAGCCGGTCTCGAAGCAGGCGCCGAGCACGAAGATCCCCAGGCCGATATGGGCCAGGGTCATGCCCCAGGCGCCCCGCGGCAGCCGCACCAGCCGCCGGGCGGTCTCCGCCGCCGGGACGCGGAAGGCGCGGCCGCGCTCGACGAGCTCGGCCACCGCGCCGGCGATCAGCCAGGCGCCAAGGGCCATGCCGGCGGCGCCGAACGCCTTCTTGGGGCTGACGACGGCGAAGACGGCCACGCCCACGAGCAGCGCCAGGCCGGCGGCGGCCCACAGCCGCTGGGCCGCGCCCAGGGCGTCGCCGCGCTTCCAGGCCAGCAGCGGCCCGGCCGGGAGCAGCAGCAGCAGCACCGCCATCAGCGGCGTGAAGGTCAGATTGAAATAGGGCGGACCGACTGAGATCGCCTCCCCTGTCATCGCCTCGCGGATCAGCGGATAGAGGGTGCCGAGCAGCACGGTGGCCGTGGCCGCCGCCAGCAGGATGTTGTTGAGCACCAGGGCGCTTTCGCGGCTGACCGGCGCGAACAGGCCGCCGGGGGTCAGGCTGGGCGCGCGCCAGGCGAAGAGGGCGAAGCCTGCGCCGGCGGTCACCCCCAGGATGATCAACAGGAGGACGCCGCGCTCCGGATCGACCGCGAACGCATGCACCGAGGTCAGCACGCCCGAGCGCACCAGGAAGGCGCCGAGCATCGAGAAGCTGAAGGCCGCCAGCGCCAGGAACACCGTCCAGCCGGGCAGCGCGCCGCGCTTTTCGGTAACGATGGCCGAGTGCAGGAGGGCCGTCGCCACCAGCCAGGGCATGAAGCTGGCGTTCTCCACCGGGTCCCAGAACCACCAGCCGCCCCAGCCGAGCTCGTAGTAGGCCCAGAAGGCGCCCAGGGTGATCCCGAGGGTCAGCAGGCTCCAAGCGGCCAGCGTCCAGGGCCGCACCCAGCGGGCCCAGGCCGCGTCCACCCGTCCCTCGATCAGCGCCGCGACGGCGAAGGAGAAGACGATCGAGAGGCCTACGTAGCCGGCGTAAAGCAGCGGCGGGTGGAACGCGAGGGCCGGATCCTGCAGCAGCGGGTTGAGCGAGCGGCCTTCCACCGGGGGCGTGGCCAGCCGCGCGAACGGGTTCGAGGCGAAGGCGGTGTAGGCGAGGAACACGGTTCCGAGCACCCCCTGCGTCGCGAGCGCTGTGGCCTTCAGGCCCGCCGGCAGGCCGCGGCCCAGGCCCGCCACAGCCGCGCCGAAGCCGGTGAGCGCCAGGCACCAGAGCAGGATTGAGCCCTCGTGGCTGCCCCACGCGCCGGCGACGCGGTAGAGCAGCGGCTTGGCCGTGTGCGAGTTCTCCGCCACGTTGGCGACCGAGAAGTCGGAGACGACGAAGGCCCACACCAGGGTTGCGAACGCCACGGCGATGGCGAGGAAGGCGCCCAGCGCCATCCCCTCCCCCGCCCCGGCCAGCCCAGGCGAGCGGCGGACCCGCGCGAAGGCGAGCACGCCCGCCTGGGCGATGGACAGCGCAAGGCCGAGAGCCAGGGCGAAGGCGCCGAGCTCGACGATCATTTGGCCCCGGATTTCTGATAGTCGGCGATCGCGCCCTCGCCGCGCCACTCGCCCTGTTCCTTCAGCGCCTTCTCGACTTCGCGGGGCATGTAGCGCTCGTCGTGCTTGGCGAGCACCTCCTTGGCCTGGAAGACGCCGGCGCCGTCGAACGCCCCGGTGGCGACGATGCCCTGGCCCTCGCGGAACAGGTCCGGCAGGTCGCCGTGGAAGCTGACCTTGGCGCTCGCCTGCTGGTCGGCGACGACGAACTCCACCCGCCCGTCCGGATACTTGGCCACGCTGCCGGCCTGCACCAGGCCGCCCAGCTGGATGGACTGGCCAGGTCGGGGGTCGGCCGCCTCGGCCTGCGACGGCGTGTAGAAGTAGGAGATGGAGTCGCTGAGGCCCCAGAGCGTCAGGCCGACGGCCAGCGCCAGCACCGGGGCTATGGCGGCGAACACGGTGAGGCGCCGGCGCGCCGTGCGGGATTTCGGCAGCCAGCTCATGGCATCGGATCCGCCGCGGCGGCCTCGTCGAGGGCCTCGAGGATGTCGGCCCGGCCGCGGTAACGGGCCTTCGCCGACGCCAGTGCGCGATCGCGGGAGACGGCGTCGCCGAGCACGGCGTAGGAGCGGACCAGCCGCACCCAGCCGTCAGGGTCGTCCGGCGATTGCTCGAGGCGGGCGGCGAGGCTGTCCACCATGCCGCGGATCATCGCCTGCTGATCGTCGGCGGCCGGCGCGCCTTCGGCCTCGGCGATGACCCGGGCGAGGGCCTCGCGGCGCGGGTCTTCGGCGGGAAGCTCAGCCTGCACGGCGCGCCATTGGGCCAGGCCCAGCGCACGGTCGCCGCTGTCCACCTGCTGCTTGGCGAGGAAGACGCGGGCGGTCACGGATTTCGGGTCGCGGCGCAGCGCCTCCTTGAAGGCGCTCTGCGCCGCGGTGCTGATCTCGCCGCCAGCCTGCATCACCAGGGCCTCGCCAAGAGATTCCCAAAGGACCGCGCGGTTGGGCTCAAGCTCGATGGCCCGGCGCAGCGCCCGGGCGGCGCTGGCCGGATCGCCCGATGCCGCCTCGGCCATGGCCAGGTACTGCAGCGCCTGGGGATCGCCCGGCCGCTCGGCGACCATGCCGCGCAGGACGGCGGCCATCTCGGCGGGCTGCAGGCTCTCCGGACTGGCCGAGCGCCAGGCGGCGATGCGCGCGGCGATGGGCTGGTCCGGAAAGCCCGGCGCGCCGACCGCCAGATAGAGGGCGAGCGCCAACAGCGGGCCCGCTGCGGCTGCGGCGAGCAGCACCCCGCCGCGCGGCGGCGTGGCCGTCCAGGCCCGGGCGCCCTGATCGGCGGCGGCGAGCAGGCGACGGCCAGCCTCCGCGTAGGCGCTCTTGCGCTCCGGCTCGGCCAGCACGCCGCGGGCGGCCAGGTCGTCGATCTCGGCCAGCTGGCGCCGGTAAACAGCCAGCGTCGGGTCGTCCGGCGTGGCCACGGCCGCCGCTCTCGCCCGATGGAGGATGAGCACCGCCGCAGCCGCCGCCAAAAGGCCCGCTGCGAACCAAAACCCGATCATGCGGGCGCGTTTAGCGGAAAGCCGCCTCGCGTGCGAGGACGACGTAGCCGCATCTGACGCCGCTCAAACGGCGCTGGCTCGGCGGCGGACGACCTGGGCGGCCTTGGGATCGTGGATCAGCCCGGCGAACTCGGCGGCCACCTCCAGATAAGCCCGGGCGGCGGCCGCGTCCTCCACCTCGCCGTGGCGCAGGCGGTCGAGCAGGTCCTCGACGTAGGTGTCGACAGTCTCGGCGAGGGCCTCGAGCATCTTCGCCCGGCTGGAGGCGAAGCCGCCAGCGCCGGCGCACCCGCGGATATCGCTGGCGAACTGCAGCAGGGTCATTGCGCGGCCCACGGCCTCGGCGTCGGGCGCTTGGGACACCTTGGGCACCGCCTTCATGCGGCGGGCCACCTTCTCCTGCCGGGTCGGCAGGGCGGCGCCGATGGCGCGCTCCAGCTCGCGCAGGCGGGCTTCGACAGTGGAGGCCAGGGCGGCCCTCTGCTGGGCCACCCGCCGGCCCCAGCCGCCCTCGCGGTCCAGGCGCATGGCTGCGGAGATCTCGCCGATCTGCTCGGTGATGCGCTCCACCACCTTGGCGGCGGCGCGGCCGGCGTCGCGGCCGCCGTCCGCATCGATGGCGGCGACGGTGCGCATCTCGGCGTCCACCTGGTCCATCAGCCGAAGCGCGAACAGCGCCGACTCCGAGGCGGCGAAATAGTGCTCGTCCGGCTTGTCCATGACCGCCGAGATGATCCGCAGCACCTGCCAGGGATGGGCGAGTTGGGCGGCCAGCATCTCGAAGAACAGAGGGGCCGCGTCGGTGCGGGTGGTCACCGCGTCCTTGAAGGCGACGCGCGCCTGGGCGACGACCTCCTGGTCCGTCCGGTTCATCCACTCGGGCAGCCGTTGGCACGCGAGCCGTACAACGGGGGAAATGTCGAGGCAGGCGGCCAGCAGCCCCGCCCCGTTCTCACGGGCCTTGGCGGCGGCCTCGGCGGCGGCGGTGAAGTCGCGGCCCTGGCGCTCGCGCACGCCCTCGGCGGCCACGCGCGTCAGACGGTCGAAGGCCTCCCGCGAGTGTTCGCAGCCGGCGAGCTCGCGCAGGACGCCGCGCGCATCGGCGACCTCGGCCGGCGCGGCGCGCTTGAGGCCGCACCAGAGGAGGCCCAGCACGGACTTGGGGAATCGAATGCGGTCGGTGGACCGGCCGTCGCCGAGGCACATGGCGGCGATGGGGGCCAGGACGCTGTTGCGCACGCGGCGGTCGTCGGCCTCCAGGTCGACGAGCTGGCGCACGCTGGCCAGGGCGTCGTCGCCGCCGGCCTGGGCCAGCGCGGCCTGCAGGCGCGCGACGACCGGATCCGGCGCCTGCTCCACGAGGGCGCGGACGATCTGGATCTTCTCGTCGGACAGGGCGGCCATTGGTACTCCACGCGCGGGGCTCCCGCACGGCCCGCCCAATCTGCCCCCCGCCCAGTTAAGGCTTTCCAAACTCTAACTTTTCACGCCTCGGCGCGCGGCAGCACCAGCTCGACCTTCAGGCCGCCGAGCGCGGCGTCGGAGAGCGTCATCGCCCCGCCGTAGGCGCGGGCCAGCTCCTCCATGATCGACAGGCCGAGGCCGGACCCTGGCGCGCTCTCGTCCAGGCGGGCCCCGCGCCGCAGGACCTGCTCGCGCCTGTGGGGCGGGAGGCCCGCCCCATCGTCCTCCACAGTCAGCCGCAACCGCTCAGGCGCGACCGGCTCGGCCCGCACCCGCACCCGGGCGCGGCCCCACTTGCAGGCGTTCTCCATGGCGTTGCCGGCCAGTTCCAGCAGATCCTGCCGCTCGCCCAGGAAGAACAGGTCCTCCTCGGCGTCCCAGTCGATGTCGACGCCCTTCTCCTCGTAGATCCGCCCGAGGGTGCGGGCGAGCTCGTCGAGCACGCTGGCCACGGAGGTGCGCTCGCCGGAGCCCTGGGTGCGGGCGGCGGCCCGGGCGCGGCGCAGATGGTGGTCGACCTGCTGGCGCATGGCCTCGGCCTGGCGGGAGACGACCTCGGCCAGGGGGCCGGGGCGCTGGCCGGCCTCGGTCAGCATCACCGACAGCGGCGTCTTCAGGGCGTGGGCCAGGTTGCCGACGTGGGTGCGCTGGCGCTCCACGACCTCCTGGTTGTGGGCCATCAGGGCGTTCAGCTCGTCGGCCAGCGGCTTCAGCTCCACGGGGTAGGCGCCGGCCAGCCGCTCGGCCTTGCCGCGGCGCACCGCGGCGATCTCGCGGCGCAGGGTGAACAGGGGCCGGAGGCCGACCCGCACCTGCAGCACCACCGCCATCGTCATGGTCAGCGCCAGCAGCAGGAAAAAGCCGGCGGTGGCGACCGCGAAGCTGCGCACCTCCCGGTCGATCGGGCTGCGGTCCTCAGCGGTCATGAAGATGACCGGCAGCTCCCGCCCCGGCAAGGTGGCCTGCGAGGCCATGGCCCGCAGCGGCACGCCCAGCGGGTCGCGGGTGTCGTAGGAGACCGGCTCGCCGGGATTGGCCTGCAGGCGGGCGACCATGTTCGGCGGGGCGCGCAGCTCGGAGTCCCAGAGCGAGCGCGAGCGCACCAGGGTGCGCCAGCGCCCGTCCGGGGTCGGCTCGGCCAGCTGCCAGTACCGGCCCGAGTAGGCCCGCAGCGCTCGCTCGTCGGTAAGAGCCGGGGCCAGCACCTCGCCCTGCGGCCCGATGGTGGTGCCGGAGAGCAGGTTGTCGATCCGCTCGGAGAGCCCGGCGTCGAGGGTGCGCAGCGCCGCCTGCTGGAACAGCATGGCCAGCACCAAAGCCGAGACCAGCAGCCCCGCCAGGCTCCACCCGGCGGCCAGCAGGACCAGCCGGCGGGCCAGCGAAGGGCGGCGCAGGCCCTCCAGCCTCACGTGCGTGCGGCCTCGCTCCCCAGCTCGCTCTCGGGGGCGGTCAGGCGGTAGCCGAGGCCGCGGACCGTCTCGATCCGCTCAGGGCCGATCTTCTTGCGGACCCGCCCGATGAACACTTCGATGGTGTTGGAGTCGCGATCGAAGTCCTGGTCGTAGAGGTGTTCGACGAGCTCGGAGCGGCTGATCACCCGGCCCTGGTGCATGATCAGATAGTGCAGCAGCCGGTATTCCAGCGAGGTGAGCCGCAAGGGCTCGCCGTTCACCGAGGCGCGCGCCGCCCGGGGATCGAGCCGCAAGCCGCCGCAGGAAAGGCTGGGCGCCGCGTGGCCGGCCGAGCGGCGCAGCAGGGCGCGCAGGCGGGCCAGCAGCTCCTCCGTGTGGAAGGGCTTGGTGAGGTAGTCGTCGGCCCCGGCGTCGAAGCCGGCCACCTTCTCGCTCCAGGCGCCGCGGGCGGTGAGGATCAGAACCGGAGTCGAGATGTTCTCGCGCCGCCAGCGCTCCAGCACCGACACCCCGTCCACCTTGGGCAGGCCCAGGTCGAGGATGACCGCGTCGTAGGGCTCGGTTTCCCCGAGGAACTGCGCCTCCTCGCCGTCCGGGGCGTGGTCGACCGCATAGCCGGCGTCGGCCAGCGCCAGCTTCAGCTGGCGCGACAGGTCCGGATCGTCTTCGACAAGCAGGATTCGCATAGAGAGGGCCCGTCCTTATCGCCCGTCCAAAATCGCCTTAACCGCCCTGGCGCGCCAGCATGGCGCCGCTCTCGGCGTCGACGACGAAGATCACCACCCGGCCGTCGGGCATCTGCCACTGGACGAAGTAGGCGGTCCGGCCGCCGTGGTCGCCCTGGGTCGTGTTGAGGTGCCGCCCCGGCGTACGCTGTGCGATCGTCCCCAGAACGCGAGACAGCGGCGCTTGGCGCCCCTTTCGCACTGCGTCGCGGGCATGGTCCTGGTCCCGGCCCCCCGCGCCGAGGGCGGGGCGGTCGTCATCGCCCCACGGCTGGGCGTGGGCCGCGGGAGCCGCCGCCAGCAGGAGAGCGGTGATGGCGAGGAAGCGTTTCATAGGCCGAGGATGTAGCCCTTTGGGACTGAACCCAGTCTGAATGCCGAGTTTAGAGAAAGGCTACGCCTACCCGCCACCGGTTACGAGCGCCGCTTGGGCGCATAGGGCCGCTCCTTGCGCCAGGCGGCGGCGAACTTCTCCAGCTGGCTGTCCGGCCGCTCGGGCATGGTGACCACCAGCCGGGCGATCAGGTCCCCGCGCCGGCCGCGCATGTCCGGCATCCCTCGGCCCTTCAGCCGCAGCAGCTGGCCGGAGTTCGCAGCCTTGGGGATGGTCAGGGTCACCGGCCCGTCCGGCGTCGGGGCCTGCACCTTGCCGCCCAGCACCGCGTCGTAGACGGTGATCGGCAGGTCCATCAGCAGGTTGTCCCCCTCGCGGCGGTAAATCGGGTGAGGCCGCACGATCAGCTCGATGAAGGCGTCGCCCGGGCCGCCCTTGCCCGGCGCCCCCTGGTCCTTCAGCCGCAGGGTCTGGCCGTCGTTCGCCCCTTTGGGGATGACCACCTCGACGTTCCGCCCGTCGGAGAAGGCGATGCGCTTCTTGGCGCCCTGAATGGCTTCCTCCAGGTCGATCTCCAATCGGGCGCGCACGTCCGCGCCGCGCTGCGGGCCGAAGCCGCCGAACCCGCCGAAGCCGCCGCCGGGACCGGCCCCGCCGCGGGCGCCCCCGCCGCGGCCGAACACCTCGCCGAGGATGTCCGAGAGGTCGACGTTCTCGAATTCGGTGCGGAACCCGCCGGGGCCCTGCCCGCCCCCGCCGAAGCCGCCCCCGAAGCCGCGCATGGTCTCGCGCCCGTCGGCGTCGATCTCCCCGGCGTCGAACTTGCGCCGCTTCTCCTCGTCGCCGAGGACGTCGAAGGCCGCGCTCACCTTCTTGAACTTCTCTTCCGAGGCCTTGTCGCCGGGGTTGGCGTCGGGGTGGTGCTTCTTGGCCAAAGTTCGGAAAGCCTTGCGGATCTCCTCGGCGCTCGCGCCGCGGGAGACGCCCAGCTCCTGATAGGGATCACGCGCCAACGAAGTCCTCATTCCGAAAGTCCACTCTCGGCTCGCGCCGAGAGATTGGATTTACCGCAGCGTCGCGCAAGGGCGACTGTTGCAAATCCGCCACGGCCGCGTTGTTCTTGCCCTGTTCTCATTTTCCTGGGCATGATGCCGACGGGAGGGCGCCATGAACCTGAGACAACTGCTGCTTTCGCCGGGAGGGAGGATCGGGCGAAAGAGCTTCTGGATCGGCCTGATCGCCATTTTCGTCATAAGCTTCGTGACGTCATTGGTGCTGACGATCGGCGTCAGCATCATTCGGGGCCAGGGAACAGGATCGGCGGCCATCGTCACTCCCCTCGTTCAACTGGCGCTGATCTATCCGTCGATCTGCATCACGACGAAGCGCTTGCACGACCTTGGCCGCAGCGGGTGGTGGCAGGCGCCCGTGTACGCCCTCTGGATCGGAGGCGTCGCGTTCGTGACCATAGGCGTATCCGGCCTCGGCGGTCTGCTGATGATGGTCGCCGTGCTGGGAGGTCTGGCGATGTCGGTGTTCACTGGCTTTGTGGCCGGCGCCGCCCAGCCGAACCGCTTCGGCGCCCCTGAGGGCGCGGGAGACAAGACCGCCGACCTATTCGCCTAGTCCTCGCCCCGTTCCGCCACTAGGTCCCAGGCCGCGAAATCCAGCGCGTCTTCTGCGTCATCGAGACTGTCCTCGCTGATGGTCTGGCCGCGGATCGAGACGCCGGCTTCGTGCACGCTCTCAGGATCGCCGCTGATCAGCGGGTGCCAGTCGGGCAGGCTGCGGCCCTCGTGGATGCGGCGGTAGGCGCAGCTCTTGGGCATCCACTCCAGCGCGTCGATGTTGTGCGGCGTCAGCTTGATGCAGTCGGGAACGTGCTTCTTGCGATTGCCGTAGTCCTTGCAGGCGCAGCGGTCCGGATCGAACAGCCGGCAGTGCACCCGGGTGGGGATGATCTCGCCCGTGTCCTCGTCCTCGAACCGCACCAGGCAGCACAGCCCGCAGCCGTCGC
>NZ_DATAGM010000428.1:0-2129 GCF_036263695.1 Phenylobacterium sp. | reverse complement strand
ATCCACATGGGAGCGGGGACCAGCGCCTACGGCTTCATCTGGGCGATGGGCGGGGAGAACCTCGACTACACCGACATGAACGTCCTCGACATCTGCCAGCTGAAGTAGCCGTGGAGAGCCTCTTCAGCCTCGCCGGCAAGGTCGCCGTCGTCACCGGCGCCAACACGGGCCTCGGCCAAGCCATCGCCGTCGCGCTCGCAAGGGCCGGCGCCGACGTCGCCGCGGTCGGCCGCTCGCCGTCCGACGAGACCGGCCGCGCGGTGGAGGCGGCGGGGCGCCGCTTCCTCGCCGTCTCGGCCGACCTTGCGACCACCGAACCCATTCCCCGCATCGTGGCCGAGACCACGGCCGCCCTCGGCGGGATCGACATCCTGGTCAACAACGCCGGAATCATCCGCCGCGCCGACGCCCTGGACTTCACCGAGGCCGACTGGGACGCGGTGATCGACACCAACCTGAAGAGCGCCTTCTTCCTCTCGCAGGCGGCAGCGAAGGCCATGCTACAACGGGGCGGCGGCAAGATCGTCAATATCGCCTCGATGCTGTCCTTCCAGGGCGGGATCCGGGTCGCCTCCTACACCGCCTCCAAGAGCGGCCTGGCCGGCCTGACCAAGCTGCTCGCCAACGAGTGGGCGGGGCGGGGCATCAACGTCAACGCGATCGCCCCGGGCTATTTCGAGACCAACAACACCGAGGCCCTGCGCGCCGACGAGGGCCGCAGCCGCGAGATACTAGGCCGCATCCCGGCAGGCCGCTGGGGCCGGCCGGAGGACCTCGGCGGCGCCGCGGTCTTCCTCGCCTCGGCCGCTTCCGATTACATGCACGGCGCCATCGTCCCGGTGGACGGCGGCTGGCTCGCCCGCTGAGCGGGCGCGGCGGGAGAGGCGCATGCGCGGCAAGGTGGTCTGCTTCGGCGAGGTGATGCTGCGCCTGTCCGCGCCGGGGGCCGAGGTGCTGCTGCAGTCGGCGCGCCTGGACGCGCGCATCGGCGGCGCCGAGGCCAACGCCGGCGTCTCCCTGGCCCGCTTCGGCCATGACGTGCGGATGGTCAGCTTCGTGCCCGACAACCCGCTCGGCCGCACGGTCGTCGCCGAGCTGCGCCGCCAGGGACTGGATGTCGGCGGCGTGCGCACGGCCCCGGGTCGCCTGGGCCTCTACTTCCTCACCCCCGCCGCCGGCCTCAGGCCCGCCGAGGTGCTCTACGACCGGGCCGACTCCGCCTTCGCGATGGCCGATCCCGACGCCATCGACTGGGCCGCCGAGCTGGAGGGCGCCGACTGGCTGCACGTCTCCGGCGTCACCCCGGCAGTTGGCCCGGGCGCCGCCGAGGCGGCTCTGAAGGCGGTCCGCGCCGCCCGGGTGAAGGGCCTGACGGTCTCCTTCGACGGCAACTACCGGAAGAGCCTCTGGGACCTGTGGCCCACCGACGGGGCGGCCATCCTGGCCGACATCGTCGCCGCCGCAGACCTGTTCATCGGCGACGACAGGGACGTGGCGCTGATCCTCGGCCACGACTTCCCGCAGACCGACCCGATGGAGCGCCGCCGGGCCGCCGCCGAGGCCGCCTTCACCGGGTTCCCGCAGCTCTCCCGCGTCGCCTCGACCCACCGCGTGGTGTACGGCGCCGACCGCCACGGCCTTGCCGGCTTCCTCGCCGATCGCGACGGCCACTGGACCGCGCCGCCTCTGGAAGTCACCGGCATCGTCGACCGGATCGGCGCTGGCGACGCCTTCGCCGCCGGGTTGATCCACGGCCTGCGCACCGAGATGGCCCCCCAGGCAGCCCTCGACTTCGCCCTGGCCGCTGCGGCGCTGAAGCACTCCATCTACGGCGACTTCAACCTGGTGGACGTCTCCGACGTCGAAGCCCTCCTCGCTGGCGGGGGGGATGTGAAGCGGTAATCCCGCCCGTCATCCCGGCCGAGCGCAGCGAGAGCCGGGACCCAGACCTCCGTGTGAGGCCGCTGGGTCCCGGATGAGCCGCATGCGCGGCTCTCCGGGATGACACCTAGATCTTCACCGGCTCGTACTTCGGCGTGAGCAGGTGCACGACGAGCAGGGCCAGCAGGTAGGCTGACGCCGCCACCACGAAGATCGGGGTATAGCTGCCGATCTGGTCGAGCACCCAG
>NZ_DATAGM010000427.1:0-4797 GCF_036263695.1 Phenylobacterium sp. | reverse complement strand
CGCCGCTGATGGACGACCAGGAGCTGGACAGCCGCGCCTCCGGGGGACCGATCTACTGGGAAGGCGCGGTGAGTGCGCAGGACGGCGCCCGCGGCTACCTCGAGCTCACCGGCTACGTGGGGACCCTGCGACTATAGCGCCCACAGATTTTTAGACGCGGTCACCGAACCTTAGCCGTCATTGATCGGTAATCCGCGCCGAATTAACTTCTGCCGACTCTATTCCCTCGGGGGGACTATCGAAATGCGCGCGATCTTATCCGCGGCCATGGCGCTTGGCCTGGCCGCTTCCATGCTGTCGGCGAGCCCGGCGGCCGCCCAATACGGCATGGACAAGAAGCAACCCAAGAACGCGGCCACGCCGGAGATGCCGCGCTGCGCTCAGCCGCTCGGCCGCGTGGCGATCCAGGAGCCGGAAACCCGCTGGTGGACCGAGCTCGGCCTGTCCAACCCCGAGGTGCTGATCAAGCTGTTCGCCTCGCGCTCCAATTGCCTGCGGGTCGTGGACCGCAACGCCGGCCTGGCCATGCGCAACCAGGAGGCGGATCTGGCGGCCTCGGGCGACCTGAGGCGCGGTTCGAACCTCGGCCGCGGCCAGGTGGCGGCGGCGGACTTCTTCATCATCCCGGACATCGCCAACTCGGACTCCGACGCCGGCGGCAACAACTTCGGCGCCCTGGCCGGCTCGCTGATCGGCGGCCGGGCCGGCGCCATCGCCGGCTCTATCCGCACCCAGCGCGCCCAGGCCCAGGCCCTGGTGACCCTCGTCGACGCCCGCACCACCGAGCAGCTCTATGTGGCCGAGGGCGTGGCCCAGAAGACCAACGTCTCGATCGGCGGCGGCCTCGGCGGCTGGGGCTGGTCGGGCTTCGCGGCCCTGGCGGGCGGCGGCTATTCCGACACCGATATCGGCAAGGTGATCAGCGCGGCCTACTACAACGCCTTCGTCGACCTGATCGGCTACCTGCAGACCTCGGCGCCGACCGGCGAGCAGGCCAGCGCCAACGCCGGCATCCAGGCCTACTCGGTGAAGTCCTCGGTGGTCATGCGCCGCCAGCCGAACCCGCAGGCGCCCTCGGTGCGCAGCTTCCAAAGCGGCGACATGGTCTATCCCACCGGCCAGAAGAACGGCATCTGGTGGGAAGTGGACGACGAGACCGGCAACCGCGGCTGGGTGACCTCGCCGGCCCTGTCGCCGCGCTAGCGGCGTTCGGAACCGGCCCGACGGCTTCGGGTTGAGGGGCAAACCCTCAACCCAGGAGCTGACATGGCGACCGACCCGAACGACCGCGAAGCTGCAGAGGCGCGGCTCTGGAAGGAGCTCGCCGACGAGCAGATCGGCATGCTGGGGGTGGTCGGCGGCGAGCCGCACCACTTCCAGCCGATGACCGCCTTCCCTGAACCCGAGACCGGCCAGATCTGGTTCTTCACCTACAAGGACACCGAACTGGCCGACCAGGTCGGCCAAGGCGCTCAGGCGATGTTCGTGCTGCAGACCAAGAAGCTATGGGCCTGCATCGGCGGGCGGCTCACCCAACAGCACGACCGCGAGCGGATGGACCGCTACTGGAACCCGGTGGTCGCCGCCTGGTACCCGCAGGGCAAGGACGATCCGCGTCTGACCCTGCTGCGCCTGGACGCCGACGACGCCCAGGTCTGGATCTCAGACGTCGGACCCGTGAAGTTCGCCTGGGAGATCGCCCGGGCCAACGCCCAGCATCGCCAGCCGGACCTTGGCGGCCGTGCGGATCTCAACCTGCACTGATAGGCCCGTATTCCAATCATGGTTGGCGGCCCGCCGGCGCTCCGGCGGGCCGCTTCTGCGCTGGCCGGCGGCAATACTATTGCGTAGGAATTTGCCTGCTCAGCCCCGTTTGATCTTACCCTAGATTAATCCGCTCACAGGCTAAGCAAGAGCGATCCGTCGACTGGTCGACATAAATCAGAGCAGTCAGGTGTTCGCCATTCACCTGCATTCTGGCGGTCGCTCATCTGCTTTACAAAAGATTTGCCGTTCCTATGTCGTGTTCGCGACAGTCGGGCCTATTTCACGCCGATAACTTGCAACCGTCGCCGTGGGGGCGGCGTTCGATTCGCCATGCAAAGGCCAGTCCGTCCGTTGCAAAATCGTCTGCTCGCCTCTCTGCCGCGTGACGACTTCGCCCTCATCGCGCCGCACCTGGCTTCGGTGGACCTGGAGCGCGGGCGGCTGCTGTACGACCCCGGCGACCGGATCGACACCGTCTACTTTCCACTCGACGGGGTGATCTCGTTGATGACGTTGATGGAGAACGGCGCGGCCATCGAGTCGGCGACCATCGGGCCGGAGGGGGCGCTCGGCCTGACCGCGGCGGTCGCGCCGCGCCAGTCGCTGAGCCGGGCGATCGTCCAGACCCCCTGCCGCGCCTGCCGGATCAGCGCGGTCCAGCTGCATGAGGTGTGGGAGAAGAGCCCCAAGCTCCGCGACCTGGCGGACCGCCACGCCGAGGCCCTGTTCGGCCACGCCATCCAGTCGGTCGCCTGCAACGCCCTGCACTCTGTGGAGGCGAGGTTCTGCCGCTGGCTGCTGACCTGCCATGACCGGATCAGCGAGGACCGGGTGGCGCTGACCCAGGAGTTCCTGGCCGACATGCTGGGCGTCCAGCGCACCACCGTGACGGCGGTGGCCCGCACGCTGCAGGAGAAGGGCGTGATCCGCTACCGCCGCGGCATCGTCGACATCATCGACCGCCCGGGGCTCGAGGCGATCGCCTGCGAATGCTACGGCGCCATCCGGCGGACCTACGAGCGGCTGTTGCCGCTGCCGCAGGCTGGCAGCTTCTAGACCGCGAACACCAGCCGACCGACCGTGCCGCCGGGCGAGGTGGCGATCTCAAACTCGCCACGGGCCTGACTGGCCAGGCTCTTCACCAGCCACAGGCCGAAGCCGTCACGGCCCTCCTCGGACGCGGGATCGAAGCCGCAGCCGTCGTCGGTGACGGTCAGCTGGCAGCGACCGTCGCCGACCCCCGTCAGGTGGATGACAACCCGGCCCGGCCGGTCAGTGAAGGCGTGCGCCAGGCAGTTGCCGACCAACTCCTGGGCGATTACCGCCACCGCCGCAGCGGCGTTGTCGCCGAGCAGGAAGCTCTCCGCCTCCAGCGCCACCTCGGCGGCGTTCAGGCCCTGCCGCCGGCGCCAGACGGGCGCCATCTCAGCCAGGTAGCTGGCGAAATCGACGCCGTCCGGCCGACGGTGACGCTCCAGCGCGCCCAGCGTGCCGATGGCGTCGGCCATCCAGGCCAGCTGGCGCCGCAGCTCGGGATCGGCGGACTTCTGACTGCGCATCCGCGCCAGGGCCGCGAGCAGCTGGAAGATGTTGGCCGAGCGGTGGCGCATCTCCGAGGCGGCGCGCGCGGCGGCCTCCTCCGGCGCAAGGTTCGCTTCCGCAGACTCGCTCATGGATCCCGCCCCGCCTCGAATCGGCGTCTCCCCGGCGCCTTTCGATCACGATAGCTCCGGTCGCTGATCGCGTGACCTGAAACGCTGTCGCACCCGCCCCTACTGGAACCTCAGGCGCAACAAGGGGTTCGCTCCCTCGGGACACGCTGAGGAGACTACCTGATGCGACTTCGGCTGGTATTCATCTGCATCGCGGCCGCCGTCTCGGCGGGCGCCGCCGCTGACGCGCGCGCCCAGGCGTCCGCGGCCAGCGCCGACCAGGCCGGCGTCAACGCCAACGCCGCCGTGGACGGCTCCAGCCCGCTGACCGCCGGCTCCATCGTCAAGGACGCGCGCGGCGCCACGGTGGGCCGCATCGAGCGGGTCGTGGACGTGCCGGCCGGCGCCGACCGCGTGGTGCTCCGCATCGGCCGCGACCTGGTCTCCGCCCCCGCCACCAGCTTCACCGTCACTGACGGCGCGGTGACCGCCACCCGCACCAAGGCCGAGCTGCGCGCCATGGCGCGAGCGGCAGGCGGCTGATCTGTCGGAAGGCTTGGAGCGGGTGAGGGGAATCGAACCCCTGACATTCAGCTTGGGAAGCTGACGTTCTACCTCTGAACTACACCCGCGCCGGAGGCCGTCTCAGTTAGCCTTCCGCCCCGGCCGGCGCAAGGCCGCCCGGCGGCTTGCGGACCCGCAGGCGGATGCGGAACTCCTCGACCACGTTGTTTAGCGAGCGGATCGCCTCGCCCAGCGCCTCGCGGCTCATCTCGCGCCGGGCGAGGCGCGAGTTATAGGGCTCAGAGAGGATCAACTGCGCCTCCTCCAGCGCGAAGTCGACGCCGAGATAGAAGGCCATGGGGGTGTTGGAGGCCCCCTTCTCCTTCCACTCCTGGTTCTTGCGCCAGTCGAACAGGGTCAGCATCTGCGGGGTGATCGGCCGCACGTGGGTGGGGTCGCCGATGAAGTTGTCGTGCCGCGGGTGCGGGACGTAGACCAGCACCGCCGCGCCGTCGGCGCAGACCCGGTAAAGCTCGCGCACAATGGCTAGGAAGACCTTCGAGTCCGCGCCCATATGCTCCAGCGAATGGATGAAGCGGACCTCCTCGGCGCTGTCGTCGGACCAGGGCCAGGGAGTCTGCTCGAGGTCGAAGATCACGTCCGCGCCGCTCTCGGGCGCGGAGTCCACGTTGACGAAGCCGGCCAGCTTGTTCTGGCCGCAGCCCATGTTGAGTTTCACGTCGACTCCCCGCCGCTCTGCGTCCGGACGATGTGCGGGCCGCCCGCCGGTTGCAAGGCCCCGCACCCGTGACTCTCTAAACGTTCGGCTAATCCTGATCTGCGAAGCTGCGGGCGGGACAAAACGTCCCGCCTG
>NZ_DATAGM010000426.1:0-5649 GCF_036263695.1 Phenylobacterium sp. | reverse complement strand
TCGCGCTCGATCTTCATCCAGTCGGAGCGGGTGCGGCGATTCTCGCCCCTCGCCCGCACCTGGCCGGCCGCGCGGATGGCCCCGCCGGCCAGCAGCAAGTTCTCGGTGAGAGTGGTCTTGCCGGCGTCGGGGTGGGAGATGATCGCGAAGCTGCGCCGGCGCGCGGCCTCGGCGGCCGGTGAGTTGGAGGTCATGGGGTGCGCCGATAGCCCGCCCCGCCCCCTTAGGCAAACCCGCCGGTGGCCGCAGCCACCTCCTCTCAGCCGAGGTCCTCAGGCCGCCGAGAGCTGCTTCACCAGTTCCTCGGCGCTCGCCGGCGGCTTCAGCTGCTCGAAGGTGCACTGGCGGGGCGCCTTGTCGGGGCGCCAGCGGAGCAGCTTGGTTCCGTGGCGGAAACGCTCCCCGGTGACGTGGTCGTAGCGGACCTCGACGACGAGCTCGGGCTTCAGCGGCGTCCACTCGGTGGAGCGCTCGTTGCTCCAGCGGCTCGGCCCGCCGGGCGCGGACCCGGTGAAGCCTGGCGGCTCGGCCAGCGCCTCCAGCCGCTGGGTCAGCGCCGGCCGCTCGGCGTGCGGGATGGTCGAGGTGAAGCCGACATGGTGCAGCAGGCCGGCCTCGTCGTAGAGGCCGAGCAGCAGCGAGCCGACCTGTCGCGCGCCCTGCGCGTAGCGGAAGCCGCCCACAACGCAGTCCGCGGTGCGCATACGCTTGATCTTCAGCATCGCCCGCTCGCCGGCCTCATAGGGCCCCTCCAGCCGCTTGGCGATCACCCCGTCCAGCGCCGCGCCCACCTGGTCCAGCCAGGCGCAGGCGGTCTTCGGATCCTGCGTGCCCGGCGAGAGCCGCACGTCGGCGGCCTCACCAAAGCGCGCGACCAGCGCCTCCAGCGCGGCGCGGCGCTCTTGCAGCGGCGACTGCAGCAACGAGCGCCCCTTCTCGTCCAGCAGGCAGTCGAACAGCACCAGGCCCGCGGGCGTCTCGGCGGCCAGCTTGCGGATGCGGCTCTCGGCCGGATGCAGCCGCATCTGCAGGGCGTCGAAGGACATCTCGCCGCCGACGGCGATGGTCAGTTCGCCGTCGATGACGAAGCGGGGCGCCGGCAGGGCGGCGAGGGCCTGGGCGACCTCGGGGAAGTAGCGGGTCAGCGGCTTTCCGGACTTGGACTTCAGCTCCACCTCGGCGCCGTCGCGAAAGGCCAGGCACCGGAAGCCGTCCCACTTGGGCTCGAACCACCAGCCGGGCCCCTCCGGCACGTCGTCGACCAGCTTGGCCTCCATGGGCGGCAGGTCGAGCGGAATCGGCAGGTCGGAGAGCGCCATGCCGGGGAGAACACTCCCTGCGGCGCGCCGTTCCGGCCGGCGCTAGGCCGGCACGCGCCGCCAGATGGCGCGCTCGACGACGGCCGTATCGAGCTCCCCGTCCCGCTGGCGGCGGTAAAGGTCGGCGATGACGTCGACGGCCAGGCTGGCGAACTTGGCCTTCACCTCGGCCGGCTCGCAGCCAGGCCGCGGGGCGGCGAAGCTGGCGGCGTTCACCTCCGGCGCCTTCAAGCGGATCAGGGCGGCCAGGCGCTGGGCCTTCTCGGGCCGCACACGGTGCAGCGTCGGGTTGGCCGCGAACATCTCCCGGCCCAGCTTCACAACTGCGTCCAGGGACAGGTTGGCGACCTGCGCGCCCATGCCATCCTTGGCGAGGTTGACCCCTGCCGTGCTGATGACCGCGTCGTTGAGTAGGAAATGCATACGGCCGACCTCTGCTGTCGGCCATCTGTTACCCTTCGGGGTTTCCGACCGGCTTCCAAAGGCGGTTTCCGGGCCGCTAACCCTGCTCCACGGGCTCGGTCAGGAAATGGCGGCCCTGCTTGTCCTCGATCTCCACCACCCACAGGTCCGGATCGATGCGGCTGGCCCGCTCCAGATAGCGGTCGAGGTCGGGCTCCTGCTCCGAGGCGGCCGGCCGCATCCATACGCGCTCGCCGTCGCCGCGGGTGGCCTCGGCGTAAAGGCGGGCGGTATTGTCGGAGCGGTTCAGCACCTTGACGATCACCGCCCCGGCCCGCGGATCGCCCTTGCGCGCCACCACGGCGAAGGCTCCGCCCAGCTCGGCCCGGCGGATCAGGGCCGCCACCCACACGTCCGTCGAAAGCAGCATCGGCGCCCTTTGTACGAACATCGTCAACCGAACGGAAACGCCGGAGCCCTAAGGCTGTCCGTCACCGGTCGGGAACGACCATAGGGGAAACCATCCGTCCATGACGAGCCCGCGCAAAAGGCGCGCCGCGGCCCTTGCGGGCGCAGCTGCGCTGGCGGCCGGGCTGGCCGGCGCCGCCGCCGCGGCTCCCCTGGACCTGCTTCACGAGCGCGCCCTGATGTCGGCGGCAAACGCCCGCTGCGGGCTGTTCGACCCCCAGGTCGCCGCCGCCCTGTCGGCCGGCCAAGCCCAGGCCCGTGGGGACTCGCGACGGAGCGGCGCCTCGGCCGCGCAGGTCGCCGCCACCGAGGCGGACGCCCGCCGACGCGCCGCCGCCCAGGCCTGCGATGCCCCCAGCCTGCGCGCCGCCGCCGCGCGGGTGCGCAGCGCCTTCGAGGGCTACGCCCGCATCGAACGCATGACCTATCCCGGCGAGATCGGCGCCTGGCGCGCCGACCGCGGCTCCAGCGCCCGGCCGCGCTGGCGGCTGGCCCAATCCACCGCCATCGGCGGCCGCCCGGCGGTGTTCGGGTTGGCCGGACGCGACGGGGCCGAGGCCCTGCTGGCCGTGGCCGAGTTCCCCGGCGGGCGGCGTCCCTACGCCGCGCGGCTGGTGATGCGGGACGTGCGGCGCACCTCGGGCCCGGTGCTCGACCGCCGCGGCACGCGCGCCGGCGCGACCGTGCCCCTGTCCCGGCGCATGCCCGCCGGCTACGCCCTGAAGAGCTTTCCCGCCGAAGCCCGGGAGGCCGCCCCCGGGGCGCTCGCCCCCTCGGGGATGAAGCAGGGGTGGGCCTTCCGCTTCCCCGCCGAGGCCGCCGGCGCGCTGGCCGGCCTCGACCCGCGCGAGGCGGTGGCCGTCGAATTCCTGTTCAGCGGCGCCCCGGAGACCATGCGGGCCTACATCGAAGTCGGCGACTTCGCCGCCGCCCGCCAGTTCCTCACGCTCGCCCGCTAGTCCTACCTCCCCCGCAAAGCGGCGGGAGGGGGATCGCCCTAGTGGATCGTCGCCTGGCTCTCGACCGGCGGGACAGCGGCCGGGACGGGCGGGTGTTCGCGCAGCAGGACGGGCAGGCTCACGGTGACCTGGGTGCCTTCGCCGGGCTGGCTCTCGATGATCATTTCGCCGCCGTGCAGCTCGGCGAAGGCGCGCACGAGCGAAAGGCCCAAGCCCGTGCCGCCGGCCCGGGCGTTGGCGTCGCCGGCCTGCTCGTAGGGGCGGCCGATCCGCTTCAGGTCCTCGGGGCCGATGCCGGCGCCGGTGTCGCTGACCACCAGCTCCATCGCATCGCCCACCTCATGCAGGGCGACCGTCACCTGCCCATCGGCCGGCGTGAACCTAAGGGCGTTGGAGATCAGGTTGAGGGTGATCTGCTTGATGGCCCGGCGGTCGGCGTCGACCATCAGCGGCTCCTTGGGCAGCACCCCGCGCAGCTGGATCCGCGCCCGGTCGGCCTGGCCCCGCATGAGCCGCAGGACGGCGCTCACCGCCTCCCGGGCGTCGAACTCCTCGCGCGCCAGCTCGAAGCGCTCGGCCTCGATCTTGGACATGTCGAGCACGTCGTTGATCAGGTCGAGCAGGTGGCCGCCGGATTCGTGGATCAGCTCCGCGTACTCGGCGTACTTGTCGCTGAGCGGCCCGAACAGCCGCGCCCGCATGATGTCCGAGAAGCCCATGATGGCGTTCAGCGGCGTGCGCAGCTCGTGGCTCATGTTGGCCAGGAAGCGGGACTTGCCGGCGTTGCGCGCCTCGGCCTGTGCGCGGGCCTCTTCGAGCTCGCCCTCGCGCGCCGCCTGCCAGGCGGCCGAGCGCATGGCGCCCACCAGGCGTCGCGCAGCCGCCCTGCGCAGCACCAGCGCCACCGGCTGCTGCGCCGCGCCGGCCGGCGTGAACCTGACTTCCGCCTCGCCCTCGGCCAGCGCCTTACGGATGGCGGCCTCGATGATCTGCTTCTGATCGGCCTCAGCGGCATCGGCCAGTCGTCGGCCCGGCAGCTTCTCCGGGTCCAGGCCCGGCGCGGCCGGCCCGTAGGCGGACTGCACCTTGCCCTCAGCGTCCAGGGCCACCAGCACGAAGGGCTGCTCGGCCAGAAGCCGCTCCATCTTCACCTCTGCAGCCCGCCCGCGGCGGACTTCGCCGGTCTGGCGGCGCTGCAGCAGCACCACGCCGGCGGCCAGCCCCCCGGCAAGGCTGGCCAAGGAGAGCAGGCGCAGCCAGTAATCCGTCCAGTTGGCGATCGGGGTCGGCGGCAGCGAGATGGCGGCCATGGCCGCCAGACCTGCGGCGATCAGGGCCGCAGCCCCGCCCAGCGCCGCCAGCCGCACCTCCCCGGTCGCCGCCGCCGCGGCCAGCGGGGCCAGGCACCAGAAGGCGAGCGGGCCGGTGAGGCCGCCGGTCAGCAGGCTGGCGCCCACGGCGCAGCCCGACCAGGCGAGGATCAGCGCCACCCACGCCTCGCGCCGGCCGCCGACGACCAGGCCCAGCAGCGCCGGGGCCGCGCCCACGACGAGCGCCGCCCAGGTCAGCTGGGTCACCTCGGTCCTGCCCAGCCACAGCGCCGCCGCACCCGCGGCCACGACCGCCAGCCAGCCGGCGGACCAGGCCGCCACGGCCCGCGCACGCCGCGCCTGCGGGGCGGGCGGAGCGGCCGTCTGGGAGGTTGCCGGGGTCTGGATCGACAAGGGCCCTGTTCGCGAGATTCGGGTCGGATGGAACGGGGCCGACCTTAGCCGCCCGGGACCTGCGGTGCGAGTGCGCTCGCGTCTCGGGCGATGCCGCCGCCAAACCCCAGCGAAACCAAATCGTAAGCGGGGGCAGCGATGGTGGCCGCCAGATCAAAGGGGCAGAAGGTCCTGCGTCAATGGCCGACCCGGCCCGGCCCCTGGCCGAACTGATGATGCTCCCGGCCGCGCCGGCCACAAGCGCCGAGGACCAGAAGCGCGCCTTCCTGCGACTGATGAGCCATGAGCTGCGCACGCCGCTGAACTCCATCCTTGGCTTTTCGGAGATCCTGGCCGGCGAGCTCTACGGGCCGCTTGGGGCGCCGCAGTACAAGGAATACGCCGAAATCGTCCGCGGCAGCGGCCAAAAGCTGCTGGAGCTGATCAACCAGCTGCTGGAGCTGGCCCGGCTGGAGTGCGGCCTCGGCGACCTCGAGCCTCGCGCCGAGCCGCTGGGCGCCGCCGTCGAGGAGGTGGTCGAGCAGTTGCAGACCGAGCGGCGGGTGCGTATCGCGCGCCCCGACGGCGCCTGCACAGCGTTCGCCGATCCGCGGGGGCTCCGCACCGTGCTCGGCAATGTCATCGGCAACGCTCTGGCCGCCTCGCCGCCGGACGCCGAGGTGCTGATCCAGCTGCGGGTCGCCGGCGCGTGGACCGAGATCGACGTGCGCGACGCCGGCCCGTTCGTGCACGAGGACGACCTGGCCCGCCTGCTGCGGCCGTTCGAGAAAACGGAGG
>NZ_DATAGM010000425.1:0-24984 GCF_036263695.1 Phenylobacterium sp. | reverse complement strand
CTCCCCTATGCGCCGGACGAGGGTTGGCCGGCCTGGACGGGCGTGATCCCGGTCGAGACGCGCATCGGCGCCTTGCAGCCTGATCCGGACCTCGGCGTCCGCGCGCCCGGCCCGGGTCTGGGCCCCTATAAGGAAGGCGCGCGCCTGGACGAGGCGCTCGCGGCGGCGGCTCAGTCGGGCTTGCCGGTCTCGGCGTAGCGCTTGAGGCGGGCCAGGGCCGCGCCGAGCACCTGGTCCACCGGTCCGGACATGGCGGCCGCCATCTTCGGTCGGGCGCCGCCGACGTGCAGCGTCTGGACCACTTCGGAGCCGCCGCCCGCCGGCTTGACGGTCAGCGTGAAGGCGGCCGAGACGCCCTCCTCCTGCAACGGTCCGAGCGGCGCGTCGAGCCGCAGCACCTGGCCCGGCAGGGCCATCACCACCACGCCGTGCTGCACGCCGCCCGCGCCGACCTTCTCGCAGAAGCAGCCGCCGGGCCTCAGCTCCAGGCTCAGGTTCTCCGCCTTGCCGGAATAGGTGTGCGCCGGATCCCACCAGCGGCCGATCTCGCCGATCACCTGGTAGACCCGCTCGGGCGGCGCGGACACCTGCGCGGTGTGCTGGGTCCTGAAGCCGCCGTCGCTGCGCTCCACCACCTCGGCGCTGGCGGGACTTGCGGCCAGCAGGGCCGCGGCCGCGATGATCGTGCGCATGGGCGCGCCTCCCCTGTTCAGACGCAAGCTGCCGCAGGACGCCGCGCAGGGGAAGCGCTCAAGCCGGCTCCCGCGCGGCCTCGAAGCTCAGCGGCCCGCCCCAGAAGGTCTCCACCAGCTGGTGCTGCACGCCCGGCTTGCCGGTGGTGATGAAGCGGCGCAGGCCGTTCGAGCCCGGGTCGATCTCCGGGTGCCGCTCGAGGTAGACCGCCAGCGCGTCGGCGGTGGCCTGCGGCTGGTGGATCAGCGGCGTGCCCGGCGGCAGCGCGGCCCGGAACATGTCGGCCACGATCTCATAGTGGGTGCAGCCGAGGATCGCCCTGTCCGGCGGCCGGCCGATGCGGGTGGTGATGGCCTTCACGTGGCCTTCGATGGTCTGCGCCAGCTCGACCGCCGAGGCGCCGGTCTCGATCATCCGCGCGAGCTCCGGGCAGGGCTCGGAGAACACCGCCACGTCCTGCCGGCGCTTGTCGATCTCGATCTCGTAGACCCGGCTGCGGGCCGTGGCCGGCGTGGAGAAAACCGCCAGGATGTCGACCTTCTCGACCTTCTCCGGCAGCCGGTCAGCCTCGTGCTCCCACGGCAGGCCGGTGGCCGCCTCGATGGTCGGCACGATGATCCCCAGCACGTTGACGCGCCGCCCGCTCTGCTTGCGATAGCCCGGCAGCCAGGTCTGCTGCAGCCGGCGAAGCGCGACGCCCGCGGCCGTATTGCAGGCCAGGACCACCAGGTCGCAGCCCTCGGCGAACAGCCGCTCGCAGCCGGCCCGGGTGAGATCGACGATCTCCTCCCCGCCGCGCCCGCCGTAGGGGGTGTTGGCCTGGTCGGCCAGGTAGACGAAGTCGGCGGTGGGGAACCGCTCGACCAGCTTGTGGTGCACGGTCAGCCCGCCCACCCCGGAATCGAAGACGCCGATGGCCATGTGAGCGGATGTATCGGGGCTCGGGTGCGCCGTCCATGCGGCGTTGCTTCCCGTTTCTTGACCTTTCCGGGCCTTGAGCGCATAAGCGCGCCCTTCCGGCGCAACCTCGGTCAGCGCCCTCCACCGCCACGACCCCCATGCCTATATGGGACGAGGGCGGCGAGGCCCCCCGTCGACGTGATCGTCCACGGGGGTCGATCGCGTTTGGGCCATAGGAGCGGATTTTGTTCGAAGCGCTTTCGGATCGTCTGACAGGGGTGTTCGACCGGCTCTCCGGGCGCGGCGTCCTGTCGGACAAGGACATCGACGAAGCCATGCGGGAGGTGCGGATCGCCCTCCTGGAAGCCGACGTCGCCCTGCCCGTGGTGCGCGAGTTCATCGCCAAGGCCAAGGAGCGGGCGACCGGCGAGGCGGTGATCCGCTCGGTGCGGCCTGCCGACCAGGTGATCAAGATCACCTACGACGGCCTGGTGGAGATGCTGGGCGGCGACGAGGTGGAAGGGCTCAATCTGGCCCTCAACCCGCCGACTATCATCATGATGGCCGGCCTGCAGGGCTCGGGTAAGACCACCACCGCCGGCAAGCTCGCCCTGCGCCTGGCGAAGGACCGCAAGAAGGTCCTGCTGGCCTCCCTCGACACCCGCCGGCCGGCCGCCATGGAGCAGCTGGCGACGCTGGCCAAACAGGCCGGCGTGGAGTCGCTGCCCATCGTCCAGGGCCAGTCGGCCCCCGACATCGCCCGCCGCGCGATGCAGTCGGCCAGGCTGCAGGGCTACGACGTCCTGATCCTCGACACCGCCGGCCGCACCACCCTGGACGAGGCGATGATGAGCGAGGCGGCCGAGATCGCCCGCATCTCCAGCCCGTCCGAGACCCTGCTGGTCGCCGACGCCCTCACCGGCCAGGACGCGGTGCGCACCGCCAAGGCGTTCCACGAGCGGCTGCCGCTGACGGGCCTGGTGCTGACGCGGGCCGACGGCGACGGCCGCGGCGGCGCGGCGCTATCCATGCGCGCCGTCACCGGGCTGCCGATCAAGTTCCTCGGCGTCTCGGAGAAGATCGACGGGCTCGACGCTTTCGACGCCCGCCGCGTCGCCGGGCGGATCCTCGGCCAGGGCGACGTGGTGGCCCTCGTCGAGAAGGCCGCCCAGGACATCGACATGGCCCAGGCGGAGGTCATGGCGCGCAAGCTCGCCAAGGGCCAGTTCGACCTCGACATGATGGCCGCCCAGCTCTCCCAGATGAAGAAGATGGGCGGCATGGAAGGCGTCATGGGCCTGTTGCCCGGCGTCCAGAAAGTGAAGAAGCAGCTCGCCGAGGCGAACGTCTCCGACAAGATGCTGGACCGTCAGGCGGCGATCATATCGTCCATGACCAAGGCCGAGCGGAAGAAGCCCGACATCCTGCAGGCCTCGCGCAAGCGGCGCATCGCCAAGGGCGCCGGCGTCGACGTGGCCGAGGTCAACCGCCTGCTGAAGCAGCACCGCCAAATGGCCGACGTGATGAAGGCCATGACCAAGAACGGCGGCAAGGGCCTGGCGCAGATGGCCAAGGCGCTCGGCGGCCCGGGCGGCATGGACCAGCTGAAAGCGCTCGGCGGCGGCAAGATGCCCAGCGCCGAAGACATCGAAAAGGCCGCCGGCCAGCTGCCGGGGCTCGGCGGCCCCGGCGGCCTGAAACTTCCCGGCCTGGGCGGCGGCGCGCTGCCCCCCGGCTTCAATCCTTTCAAGAAATAACCATCAAGGACCAACGATGCTGAAGATCCGTCTCTCCCGCGGGGGCGCCAAGAAGCGGCCCTACTACTCGATCGTCATCGCCGACAGCCACTCGCCGCGCGACGGACGCTTCATCGAGAAGGTGGGCAGCTACAATCCGCTCCTGAAGCGCGACGACCCGAACCGGGTGGCGCTGAAGCTCGAGCGGATCCAGGAATGGCTGAAGAAGGGCGCCCAGCCCACCGACCGGGTGGCCCGCTTCCTGGCCAATGAGGGGCTGGTGAAGTGGCAGGCCGGCAATAACCCCAAGAAGGCCGAGCCGGGCGCGAAGTCCAAGGAACGCGCCGAGGAGCGCGCCCAGCGCGAGGCCGATCGCGCCGCCGCCGCCGCTGAAGCCGCCGCCAACCCGCCGGCCGAAGAGCCGGCCGTCGAGGAGGCTCCGGCCGCCGAAGCGGCCCCGGCTGAAGAGGCCCCCGCCGCCGAAGGCCAGCCGGCCCCCGAGGACGCCGCTGAGGCCGAGGCCGGCGAAGCCGCCGAGCAGGCCACCGACCAAGAGGCTCAGTCCTAAGCGCGATGGCGGAGCGCCTGATCCTCGTCGGCCGGGTGGCCGGCGCCTTCGGGGTGAAGGGCGAGCTGCGCATTTCGAGCTACACCGAGGACCCGATGGCGCTCGTCCGCTATCGGGTCCTTTTGCGTGAGGACGGGGCTAAGGCCCTGACCCTGACCGGGGGCCGCCCGGTGAAGGGCGGCGTCATCGTCCGCGCCGACGAGGTCCCCACACGCGAGGCCGCCGAGGCGCTGCGGGGCCTGCGCCTGCACGTGTCCCGAGACGCGCTGCCGCCGCCCGAGGACGAGGACGAGTTCTATCTCGCCGACCTCATCGGGCTTTTGGCCGAGACGGCGGAGGGCGAGGTGCTGGGCCGGGTGAAGTCGATCCACGACTTCGGGGCCGGCGACCTGCTCGAGATCCAGCCGCCTGAGGGCCCCAGCTGGTGGCTGCCATTCACCAGGGAGGCCGTCCCGGAGGTCCGCATCGCCGAAGGCAAGGTCATCGCCGTGCGACCCGAAGAGACCGAGTAGCCGACGGCAGAACGCCCCCGGCCAGGGCCGGGGGCGCTTGAAATCAGTGGACTGTGGAGAGCTTAGTCGGCCTTGCCGGCTTGCTGCTCGACGGCGTCGGCCTTGGCGGCGCCGGCTTCCTCGACCTGGTCGGCCTTCTGCTCCATGGCGTCGGCGGTCGCTTCCTTGCCGGCGTCTTCGGCGGCGTCCGCCTGTTGTTCGATGGCGTCGGTTTTCGCCTCGGTCTGGGTCTCGATGGCGTCGGCCTTGGCCTCGGCGGCCTCCTCCTGCGGGCTGTTGCAGGCGGCGAGCGAAAGGGCGGCGAAGGCCGCGAAGGCGGCGGTGGCGATGCGCATGGTCAGGTCTCCCCTAGATTGACCTATGATAAGCGCACGAAACCGTGAAATGGTTCAGCTTGAACCGCGAAAAAGCTGTCAGCCCTTCGGCGGCCGCTGCCGCATCAGGCCTTCCTGCGCCACCGACGCCACCAAAGTTCCGTCTTTGTCGTATATCGAGCCGCGGACGAAGCCGCGCCCGCCCGACGCCGACGGGCTGTCCTGCGCATAGAGGTGCCAGTCGTTGAAGTTGGACGGCTTGTGGAACCACATGGCGTGGTCGAGGCTGGCCGACTGCAGGCCCGGCGTCTGCCAGCCCACCCGGTGCGGGCGCATGGCGGTGGACAAGAGGTTCATGTCCGAGGCGTAGGCCAGCACCACCTGGTGCATGTGCGGATCCTCGCCGATCGGCTCGCGGGCGCGGATCCAGACGTTGCTGTTGGGCTCGGCGTTCTCCGGCGGGGTCCAGCCGAAGCTGTCGCGGCCGCGCATTTCAATGGGCCGCGGCCGGCTCATCATCTTGCGCATCGCCTCAGGGAGCTTCTCGAACTGCTTCTTCTGGGCGGTAAGCTCGTCGTCCAACTCATCCGGGCCGGGAACTTCCGGCATCGGGAACTGGTGTTCGTAGCCCTGCTCCACGTCCTGGAACGAGGCGGCGAGGTTGAAGATCTGCTGGCCGCGCTGGATCGCCACCACCCGCCGGGTGGTGAAACTGCCGCCGTCGCGCGAGCGATCCACCTCGAACAGGATCGGGATGGTCGGATCGCCCGGCCGGATGAAGTAGCAGTGCAGCGAGTGGCAGACCCGGTTCTCGACGGTCTCGTAGGCCGCCAGCAGGGACTGGGCGATCACCTGGCCGCCGAAGATCCGGCCCGGCCCCTCGCCAGGGCTGGTGCCCCGGAACAGGTTCACCTCGATGCGCTCCAGCGCGAGCGTCTCGACGAGTCTTTCGGGCAGGTCCATGGGCCTAGTCTTTGCTGCACTTGCGAAGGCGCGTGCTCTAGCCTCTGGACGCAAGCTCGGCAAGGCGGCGCCAGGTCTCCACGCCGGCTGCACGCGGGCTGCGCATCCCACGCCTACGCTCTCCGGCATGACCGCCTATCAACGCACGAAACTGATGAAGGGGCTCTCGCGGGAGTGCCTGCGGTGGCTGGGCGGATGGCTCGCGATCGGCGTTCTCGGCAATCTCTTCCGAGCCGAACTCGTCGAGCAGTTCTTCATCCTCCCACTGGCGATCTACTTCCTGCACGGTCTCCTGGGACTGCTGATGGGGCTGATCTGGCTGGGCCGCTCCCTCGACGTCCACCGAGTAAGTCCAGTTCCCGGCGCGCTGATGCTCTCCGCGTGGTTTGGCCTGCTCCTCGCCACGCCGCACTTGAGCCGCGCCGGGGAGTTCATCGGCCTCTGGTCAGGTTTGTCGCCCGCGTTCGCCGGGCCGTAAACGCTAGATCGCTGAAGCCGCTACTCCGCCGCCGCCAGCGCCGAGCCCGCCCCGCGCCACATCTCCATCCGACCCTCAAGGTGCCGGCGCAGGGTGGTGGCCACCGCCGAGGCGAACAGGCCCAGGAAGACGGAGAGCAGGACCTCGGCGAACCCGGGAGCGATCACCGACAGCGGCGGTGTCGGGCGCACGTTGGCTAGCGCCAGGCTCGACATCAGCAGGGTGTAGGCGCCGGCCGCCAGGCCGAACAGGGGCGCAGCCCCCGCCACCGCCTTCAGGAAGGCCTGCCGGGCCGGCGTGTTCTCCAGCCGCCCCTTGCGGATCCGCACCAGCTCCAGCGCCCAGACGACGACGGAGGCGAGGGTCGCCGCGATCAGTCCGGCCATCACCAGCTGCACCTCGAGGGCGGCGTCGGCGAACACGCCGCCGAGCGTCAGCGGCTTGTCGACCACCTGCTGGGCCGCGGCGGGGCCGGCGGCGAGCAGCGCCGGGGCGGCCGCCAGGGCGAGTCTGAAGGGGATCATCGCAGCGCTTCCTCTTATGTCTGTAATCTGAAGTTGAGATTACGCGCGTAACACACAAGGTCAAGCGGCGGTTCCGCAGCTCTTGACGGCGCCCCCGCGCCGCCGTCACTGGCGGCCATGCCGTTCGCCGCCACCGTCCTCACCATGTTCCCCGAGGCCTTCCCCGGCCCGCTCGGGGTGTCGCTCATCGGCACGGCGTGGCGCGAACAGGGGCTTTGGACGCTGGAAACGGTGGACATTCGCGGCTTTTCCAAGGATAAGCGCGGCTTCCTCGACGACACCCCTGCGGGTGGCGGTCCGGGGCAGGTCATGCGGGCGGACGTCATCGCAGCGGCGCTGGACAGCGTGGAGCTGCGCGGGCGGCCGCTTTTGTACATGAGCGCCCGGGGTCGGCCGCTGACACAGGATCGGGTCCGGAACTGGGCGAAGGGGCCGGGCCTCATCGTCCTTTGCGGACGGTTCGAAGGGGTGGACCAGCGGGTGCTCGACGCCCGTGGGTTCGAGGAGGTCGCCGTCGGCGACGCGGTGCTCGCCGGGGGCGAGGCGGCCGCGCTGGTGACGGTCGAGGCGTGCGTAAGGCTCGTGCCCGGCGTTCTTGGGCAGGCGCAGAGTTTGAGCGAGGAGAGTTTCGAGGACGGGCTCCTCGAGCATCCGCAGTACACGAGACCGCGGACGTTCGAAGGGCGCGAAATACCCGAGGTGCTCCTGTCGGGGCATCACGCGGACATCGCCAAGTGGCGGCGGACGCAGCGGGAGATCACCACGCGGGAGCGGCGGCCGGACCTCTGGGCGGCGCATCTCGCCAATCAACAGGCAAAGGGCGAGTAAAGCCCAGTACCCGAAGGAATCTGACGATGAACGTGATCCAGCAACTCGAGAAGGAAGAGGCCGATCGCCTCCTCAAGGGCCGCCGCATCCCCGAGTTCGGGCCCGGCGACACCGTCCGGGTGAACGTCAAGATCAAGGAAGGCGAGCGCGAGCGCGTGCAGGCCTACGAAGGCGTCTGCATCGGCCGCCAGGGCTCCGGGATCAACGAGAGCTTCACCGTGCGCAAGATCAGCTTCGGCGAAGGCGTCGAGCGGGTCTTCCCGGTTCTGTCGCCGATGATCGACAGCATCGAAGTCAAGCGCCGCGGCGTCGTCCGCCGGGCCAAGCTCTACTACCTGCGCGACCGCCGCGGTAAGTCCGCCCGGATCGCCGAGCGCGCCATGACCGCCGCCTCAAAGGACGAACCCAGCGAGACGCCGGAAGCGTAGGGCTTCCCCACAACCGCTCACCCCGGCGAAAGCCGCGGCCTGGGCAGCGGCTCGGCCGCAACGCAGCTTGGATCCCGGCTTTCGCCGGGCGGAGCGGTTTGCCTACGCCCCCACCTGCGCGCGCCACGCCCGCACCACGGGCGTGAAGTCGTCGGGCTGCGTGTCGTAAAGCAGCGTGCCTGCGGGGAAGCTCACCCACGGCTGGGCCGAGCTCATCCAGTAGGCGGCGACGGGCCTCACCCAGCTCGGATCATCCAAGCTCCCCGGGCGCACCGTCACGGTTTGCGGCGCATAGGCCGGCTCGGTCCACAGGCGCACCCCGCACCTGGGGCAGAACCGCTGCGGGATCTGTGCGCCGGAGCCGCCGGTCCTCAGCCAGGTCCCGGCTTCACCGTCTGTCACGCGGAGATGCTCGCGCATCACCGGCATCGCCAGGCTGCAGCCCGAGGCTGTGATCCGCTGGCAGTCGGCGCAGCAGCAGGCGTAGACGGCGATCGGCGGCCCGGTGATCTCGTAACGCAGCTGGCCGCAGGCGCAGCCGCCGGACATCGGCAGCGTCGGAAGGCGGATCATACCGGCGGCCTCTCCTCGTATTGGGGCACGCCGTCGTCCAGCGCGATCCAGGCCCGTTTCGTCCCGACGAAGATGTGGCACTCGGGCGCCAACGCGTCCGGATGGTCCAGGGTGGCCAGCGAGACGCCGATCCGCCCCGGCGGATCGTTGGGAACCGAGAACATCGGGACGCCGCATCGGGCGCACGAGCGGCGCTCGATCCGCTCCGAGGTCGGCCAGCTGGTCGTCTCGCCGATCCAGGAAAAGTCCTCGGCCCGGAACAGCGCGCGGGCGAAGAATGGCCCGCCAGTCGCCCGCTGGCACAGGCTGCAGTGGCAGATGCGCACGTTGATCGGCTCGCCCGCCGCCCGCCAGCGCACCTGCCCGCAGAGGCATCCGCCCTCGTAGCTCACGGCTGGTTCTCGGCCACGAACGCCTTCAGCCGGTCTGCCAGGTGGTCGCTCATCAGCCGCATGCGCCGGCTGGCCTTCAGGCTCTCGTGCATGCAGATCCACACCTCCAGCTGGAACCCGAAGGCGTTCGGCAGGATCGGCACGAGGCCTTCGCGTCGCGCCAGACCATGGGTTGTCGCTCCCACGCCAAGACCAGCGCGCACTGCGGCCAGCTGAGCGAGCTGATTGTCCGTCTTGAAGGTGAAGAGGTCGCGGTTGATCGGCCGGCCGATGTCGATCGTGTCGATGATGGACTTGGGGTCGATGCGGTCGAAGCCGATCAGGGTATGGCCGTCGGCGAGGTCGTCGAGGTCGGCCGGCAGGCCATTGCGCTGCACATAGCCGGGGGTCGCATAGAAGCCGAAGTGGATGGCGCCGATCCGGCGAGCCACCAGCGCTGACTGGGTCGGCCGCGCCATGCGGATCGCGATGTCGGCCTCGCGCCGCATCAGATCCTCGAGCTCGTTGGAGACCACCAGCTCCACCTCGACCTCCGGATGGACCTCCATGAAGTCCTTCAGGATCGGCGGCAGCACCTCGACGGCGAGGACCTCGCTAGCGGTCAACCGCACGCAGCCGGCGGAGCCGTCGGCGGGTCCGGTGGCGTCGCGCAGCGCCGCGCCCACCGTGGCCGCCATTTCGTCAAGGTGCGGGGCCAGCGCCAGCGCAAGCTCTGTCGGTTGCAGGCCCCGCGGCGAACGCAGGAAAAGGGCGCCGCCCAGCTTCTGCTCCAGGGCCTCGATGTGGCGGCCCAGGGTGGGCTGGGTCAGCCCGCGGGCGCGGGCCGCGCCCGAGAAGCTGCCGGCCTGGAGGACAGCGTGCAGACTCTGGAAGAGGTCCCAGTCGGCGGCGGCGTTTGCCATGCGCGGATGAATACCCTCTTCGCAGAACGGTGCAATTCCGTTGCAGGTAAGGGCTCGGCCCTCGAAGCGCCAGTATGGGCGGCGGCGAAACGCCTCCCGCCTTTGACCTTTTCCCCCGCGATCTCTACATGCCGCCCATGGCCGGCAAGACGCTGTATGACAAGATCTGGGACGCCCACCTGGTCGCCGAACAGGACGGGGAGGCGATCCTCTATATCGACCTGCACCTGATCCACGAGGTGACGACCCCGCAGGCCTTCGCCGGCCTTCGGACCAACCACCGCGGTGTGCGCCGGCCGGACCGTACGCTCGCCGTGGCCGACCACAACGTGCCCACCGAAGGCCAGGGCCTGGGCGTCGCGGCCGTCGCTGACGAGGAGGCGCGGCTGCAGCTCCAGACCCTGGAGCGCAACGTGAAGGACTACGGCATCGAGTTCTTCCCGATGGGCGACGTGCGAAACGGCATCGTCCACGTGGTCGGCCCCGAGCAGGGCCGCACCCAGCCGGGCATGACCATCGTCTGCGGCGACAGCCACACCTCCACTCACGGCGCCTTCGGCGCGCTGGCCCAGGGCATCGGCACCTCCGAGGTGGAGCACGTGCTGGCCACCCAGACGCTGCGCCAGAAGAAGTCCAAGAACATGAGGGTGACCATCGAGGGGTCTCCCGCCCCCGGCGTCGGCGCCAAGGACTTCGCCCTGGCGGTGATCGGCGAAATCGGCACCGCCGGCGGCACCGGCTACGTCATCGAATACGCCGGCGACGCGGTCCGCGCCCTGTCGATGGAAGGGCGGATGACGCTCTGCAACCTGACCATCGAGGCCGGGGCCCGGGCGGGCCTGGTCGCGCCCGACGAGACCACCTTCAACTACCTGGCGGGCCGCCCGGCGGCGCCGAAGGGCGGCGCCTGGGAGATGGCCGTCGCCTACTGGAAGACCCTGGTCACCGACCCAGACGCCGTGTTCGACCGCGAGGTCCGCATCGACGCGGCGAAGATCGCTCCCTTGGTCACCTGGGGCACCAGCCCCGAGGACGTGATCAGCGTCGAGCAGGCCGCGCCCTCGCCGGACGCGTTCGCGACCCCCGACAAGCGGGCGGCCGTCGAACGGGCCCTGGACTACATGGGCCTGACCGCCGGCCAGCCGATCACCGAAGCCAAGGTCGACGTGGTCTTCATCGGCTCGTGCACCAACAGCCGCATCGAGGATCTGCGCGCCGCCGCCAAGATCGTCGAAGGCCGCAAGGTCGCCCCGCACGTCCGCGCGCTGGTCGTCCCAGGCTCCGGCCTCGTGAAGGCCCAGGCCGAGGAGGAGGGGCTGGACGAAATCTTCAAAGCCGCCGGCTTCGACTGGCGCGAGCCGGGCTGCTCCATGTGCCTGGGCATGAACCCGGACCGCCTGGCGCCCGGCGAGCGCTGCGCCTCCACCTCGAATCGCAACTTCGAGGGCCGTCAGGGCCGCGGCGGCCGCACCCACCTGATGAGCCCGCCGATGGCCGCCGCCGCGGCCATCGCAGGCCACATCGCCGACGTGCGCGAGTTCATCTAGGCGATGATCCTCGGCCTCGATCACGTCGCCGTTTCCGCGGCCGACCTCGAGGCGGGCGCCCGCGCCTTCGTCGCCCTGCTCGGCCGCGAGCCTGAGCGGCGCGACGGCGAGGCCTGGTTCCAACTGCCCAACATGGCCCTGCGTCTCCGGCCCGGCGAGGCTGACGCGATCGTCGGGCTGGCGTTCCGCTCGGACGATCCCGGCGCGGACCTCACCCTGTTGACCCGCCGCGGCCTGGCCGCCGCCGGCTCCAGCCTGGACGCCGCCGGGATCGCGATCGAGCTGGCGCCGGGCGCCGAACGGTCAGTCTCCGCGCCGACGCAGGACGTCGCCTCCGCCGTCGCCGCCCTGGACCACGTCGTCATCCGAACCCGCAACATCGACCGGGCGGTGGCCAACTTCGGCGGCCGGCTCGGCCTGGACCTGCGGCTCGACCGCGCGAACGAGGCCTGGGGCGCACGACAGCTGTTCTTCCGCTGCGGCGGGGCGGTGATCGAGTTCGGCGCCAGCCTGAAGTCTCCGCCCTCGGACGAGCCGGACAGCTTCGGGGGCCTTGCCTGGCGCGTCAGCGATCCGGACGCCGCCCACGCCCGCATCGCCGCCGCCGGCTTCGACGTCTCCGAGGTCCGCACCGGCCGCAAGCCCGGGACCAAGGTCTTCACCGTCCGCTCCGGCGTGCCGGGCGCGCCGAGCCTGATGATCCAGCAGGGGGCGGAGGATCCGGCTTGAAGCCCTGGATCCTTGCGGCCGCGCTCGGCGCGGCGGCGCCCGCGGCGGCCGAGCCCTTCGCGGCCCCGGTCGACCTGCCGGACGGCGCGACCTGGACGCTGCAGGCGACCCGGTCGCGGACGCACGATCCGGCCTCCTCCCGCCCCTCGAGCGAGGCTGCGACCTCCTACCGGCTGACGCTGCGCCGCCGCGACGGCCGGCCTGACGTTCTGATCGTCCAGCCGTCCGAAGGTGGGTTATGGGGCTACGCGGCCGTGAAGGGGCCGATCGAGGTCGAGGTCGACGAGAGCCTCGCACCCACCGGCCTGCCCGATTGGCCTAGCCTGCGCACTAAGATCGAGGCGGTCATTCGCGAGACCGCCCCTGGGCCCTACATCGATGACGCCGCGGCGGCCGTGACCTCGCCGATGTCGGCGGACGTGGCGAGCCGGGTCTTCTTCCCGGAGCTCGCCCTCGCCTCCATCGGGCAGAACCTGGATATCGAGGCCGGGGCGCCGGTCCCCTACGAAGACCAGCTGCCGAATCCGTTGGGCGGGCCGCCGATCACGAGTCTCGCCGCGTTCGAAGTGACCTCGGTGGATTCGGATCACGCCGTGGTGCGGTGGCGCCAGGCCTTCGACCCCCAGTCCGCAGCCAGAAGCATCACCCAGGCCATGAACCGGCTGGTGAAGGACCTGGCGCCGGACCAGGCCACGAAGTTCGCCGAGGCGAGCAAAGGCATGGGCGTGGAGCGGAACGACGAATGCCTCTCACGGATCGAGCGGAAGACCGGCCTATCGGTCGAGACCCGCTGCTCGACGGTCATCAGGGTCACCGCGGAAGGGAAGAGCCAGACCCGGACCGATGTCTGGACCATCACCCAAAGCTTGCCTAAGACGCCCTGATGCAACCCTTCACCCGCCTGGACGCGCCCGTGGCGCCGCTGCCGCTGGCCAACATCGACACCGACCAGATCATCCCCAAGCAGTTCCTGAAGACCGTGGAGCGCGAGGGGCTGGCCAGGGGCCTGTTCTACGACTTCCGCTTCGATCCCGAGGGGCGGGAGAAGCCCGACTTCGTGCTGAACCGGCCGGAGTACAAGGGCTCCGGCGTGCTGGTGACCGGCGACAACTTCGGCTGCGGCTCGTCCCGCGAGCACGCGCCCTGGGCGCTGATGGACTTCGGCATCCGCTGCGTGGTCTCCACCAGCTTCGCCGACATCTTCTACAACAACTGCTTCCAGAACGGCCTGCTGCCCGTGGTGCTGAAGCCGGACGAGGTCCAGCAGCTGATGGACGAGGCCCGCGGCGGCAACCACATGGTCACGGTGGACCTCGAGGCCCAGACGGTCGTCTCCCCCTCGGGTCAGGTGTTCCACTTCGACATCGACCCGGCCCGCAAGCACAAGATGTTGAACGGCCTCGACGCCATCGGCGAGACCCTGCAGAAGGCGGCCGACATCGACGTCTTCGAAAGCCGCCGGGCGCTGGCCCAGCCCTGGATGGAAGACGCCTGAGGCTTTCCGACCGGCCTCACTTCTTCTAGGAGGTCCCCTCCGCACTTGCTGAGGGGGCTCCCGCCATGACCGACCTGCTTCTCCTGCCCGGCGACGGCATCGGGCCCGAGGTGACCGAGCAGGTGCGCCGCGTGGCCAGCCGCCTCGCGAACGAGCTGAAGATCGAGGAGCGGCTGTTCGGCGGCGCGAGCTTCGACGCCAACGGCACGCCCCTGCGCGACGAGACGCTCGCGGAGGCCAAGGCCGCCAAGGCGGTGCTAATGGGCGCCGTCGGCGGGCCCAAGTGGGCCGACGCGCCGCGCCATCTGCGCCCCGAGGCGGGCCTTCTGAACCTCCGGTCCGGCATGGAGGTGTTCGCCAACCTGCGCCCGGCGCTGTGCTTCGGGCCGCTCGCGGACGCCTCCACCCTGCGCCGGGAGGTGGTCGAGGGCCTGGACATCATGATCGTCCGCGAGCTGACCGGCGGCGTCTACTTCGGCCAGCCGCGGGGCATCGAGACCCTGCCCGACGGCGGCAAGCGCGGCGTCGACACCCAGGTCTACACCACCGCCGAGATCGAGCGGGTCTGCCGTGTCGCCTTCGAGCTGGCCCGCGGCCGCCGCAACAAGGTGACCAGCGCCGAGAAGTCCAACGTCATGGAGACCGGCCTGCTCTGGCGCGAGGTCGTGACCGCCCTGCATGCCCGCGAGTACCCGGACGTCACCCTCGAGCACATGCTGGCCGACAACTGCGCCATGCAGCTGGTCAAGAACCCCCGCCAGTTCGACGTCCTGGTCACCGACAACCTGTTCGGGGACATGCTCTCCGACGAGGCGGCCATGCTGACCGGCAGCCTCGGCATGCTGCCCTCGGCCGCCATCGGCGCGCCCGGCAAGCCCGGCCTCTACGAGCCGATCCACGGTTCGGCCCCGGACATCGCGGGCCAGGGGATCGCCAACCCGCTGGCGGCCATCCTGTCATTCGAGATGGCCCTGCGCTGGTCCCTCGGCCGCGCCGACCTGGCCGACAAGCTGTTCGCGGCGGTGGCCCGCGCCCTCGACGCCGGCGCCCGCACCCGCGACATCGGCGGCGCGCTCACGACGGCCCAGATGGCCGACGCGGTGATCGAGGCGCTCTAAAGGCCCGTCGTCCCGGACGGCGGCCAGGCCGATCTAGACCCAGACCTGCGGCGGAGCGGGCCTGCTGGGCCCCGGCTCTCGCTCCGCTCGACCGGGATGACGTGAGGGAGCTAGCGCTTGGCCTCCCACAACCGCCAGATCAGCAGCGCGATGGCCGCGTAGGTGATGGTCGCCAGGGGCAGGCTGGGCGTGCCCACGGTCGCGAGCACTGCGCCTCCGGTGGCGCCGGCCAGCGCCTGGCCCATGGAGGCGGACGAGCCGTTGAGCGCCAGCGCCAGGGGCGCGGCGTTGGGCGCGCGGGCCATCAGCCGCGTCTGGACCACGGGCATCACTGAGAACAGGGCCGTGGCCATCACCACATAGGCCAGCCCCACCAGGATCCAGGTCGGCCAGCCGGGCGAGAGCCAGTGGTGCAGCACGACCCAGTGCAGGGCCGCCGCGGTGATCAGGCCCGCGTAGGCCAGGGTGATGGAGAGGCCGCCCCAGCCCTTGTCTGCGGCCCGCCCGCCGAGCGAGAGGCCCAGGAAGGAGCCGACCCCGATCAGCAGCTGGAAGGCCGCCACGCCCTGGCCGGTGATGTCGGAGCCGACCCGCAGCACCGGGGCGATGTAGATGTTCATGCTCATGTTGGCCGCGAAGGCCAGGAAGGTGGCCAGAAACAGCGGCGTGGCGTTCCAGGTCAGCCGGCCGCCCATGGCCGGCGGCGGCGGCTTCACGCTCGGCAGGATCAGCGCGATGGCCACAAAGGCGACGGCCGCCAATCCCGCCGCCATCGCGAAGGCCGCCCGCCAGGTGAAGATCGAGCCGATGATGGTCCCCAGCGGGATGCCGAGCACGAAGGCGATGGTCATGCCGCCGCCGACCATGGCCAGCGCCCGCCCGCGCATCTCCGGCGGCACCAGCCCGCTCACCGCGGCCGACGAGGCCGGCCCGGCCAGCGCCGCGCAGGCCCCGATCATCGCCCGGAACACCAGCAGCTGGGCGAAGGAGCTGGTCGCCATGCAGATCAGGTTGAGGACGATGGTCAGGGTAAGCGCGACCAGCAGCACCTTCTTGCGGTCGAACCGGCCGGCCAGGATCGCCAGCGGCGGCCCGGCCAGTGCGGCGGTCAGCACATAAGTGGTCTGGATCTGCCCGGCCGCCCCCGCCGACACGCCCAGGTCGGCGGCCATGAACTCCAGCAGGCCGGAAAATATCAGCGCGCCTGAGCCGAAAGCGAAGCTCGACAGCGTCAACACAAGCACGCGTGGGTTCACGGTCGCACAGCTCCGCAGTTGACGCGTCGCTCGCGCCCGTCCTAGCCCTAGTAAACAACGATAACGGAGGCGCGCGCCAAATGAAGCTCTACAATTCCATCGGCCCCAATCCGCACGTGGTTCGGATGTTCGCGGCCGAGAAGGGCGTGACCCTCGAGCTGACCCAGGTGGACCTGATGCGCGGCGAGAACCGCCAGCCGCCGTACAACGAGGCGATCAACCCCGCCGGCACGCTTCCGACGCTCGAGCTCGATGACGGGCGCAAGGTCTGCGAGATCACCGTCATCTGCGAATACCTGGACGAGACCCAGCCCGGACCGTCCCTGGTCGGCGCCACGCCGGAGGAGCGCGCCGAGACGCGCATGTGGACCCGCCGCATCGACCTCGGCATCGTCGAGCCGATGACCAACGGCTTCCGCGCCGCCGAGGGCCGACGGCTGTTCGAAAGCCGCATGCGCCTGCTCGACGCCGAGGGCGCCGCCGGGCTGAAGGCCATGGCTCGCGACAAGCTGCTGTGGCTAAACGCCCAGATGGGCCAGAACCAGTACGTCTGCGGCGACCGCTTCACCCTCGCCGACATCCTGCTCTACTGCTTCATGGCCTTCGGGGGCACGGTCGGCCAGCCGATCCCGGACGAAGCCGGCTGGGTGAAGTCCTGGTTCGAGCGGGTGAAAGCCAGGCCCAGCGCGGCGGCCTGATCCTTTCCATTTTGTCCGCTCATCCCGGCGAAAGCCGGGGCCCAGACGGCCTCTCCGTGTGCATGATGCTCGGCCTGGGCCCCGGCTTTCGCCGGGGTGAGCGGAAAAGGAGCGAACCATGATCCGGAAAGCCAGAGCGGTGTGGCGCGGGACAGGGCGCGACGGAAACGGCGACCTGACGACGGACTCCGGCGTGCTGTCGGCGACCCCCTACTCCTTCAAGACCCGCTTCGAGAGCGAGCCGGGGACCAACCCCGAGGAGCTGATCGCCGCCGCCCACGCCGGCTGCTTCACCATGGCGCTGGCCTTCCAGCTCCAGACCGCCGGGTTTGCGGCCGACGAGCTGGCCACCGAGGCCGCCGTCACCATCGAGCAGGAGGCCGGCGGCTTCACCATCAAGAGGTCGGCCCTGACCCTGCGCGCAAAGGTCCCCGGCGTCGACCGCGCCAAGTTCGAGGAGCTGGCCCGCACGGCCGAGAAGAACTGCCCGGTGTCGAAGGTGCTCAACGCCGAGATCACCATGGAGTTTGAGCTCTCGTAGCCCGTCATCCCGGCCCGCGCCCACTTCTGGGTCCCGGAGCGGCCTAGGCCGTCCGCGATGATGTCAGGCCGCAATCGTCATCTGCGTCTGGATCACCAGGCACAGCAGCTTGCCATCGGCGTTGGTGATCCGCGTTTGCCAAACGCTTGACCGGCGGCCGACGTGGAGCGGGGTCGTCTCGCCCTCGACGACGTCGCCGAGGCGGGCCGAGCCCAGGAAGTTGGTCTTGCTCTCCAGCGTGGTCGTCCGGGCGCCCTCCGCCAGGTTCAGCGCGCCGGCCAGACCGCCGAGCGCGTCGGCGAAGGCCATGAAGGCGCCGCCGTGCAGGATCGAGCCGGCGGTGCACAGGTCTTCCCGCACCGTCAGCCGGGCGCGGACGCGGGTCTTATCCCGCTCGAGGATCTCCACGCCCATCAGGTTGGCGAACGGCTGGCCGGTCTCAGGCATTGGGATCTCCCTGCGAGGTTGCGCGGGCCCAGCCTAGCCCCCACCTCCGGAGCCGCAAACCGGCGCTCGCCTTGCTATGGGCGTCGCGGGAGGGTAACGGGACGCTCCCTCATTCAGGAGAGACTTCGATGGGCTACCGGGTCGCCGTGGTCGGCGCCACGGGCAACGTGGGCCGTGAGATGCTGAACATCCTCGAGGAAGTGAAATTCCCCGTGGACAAGATTCACGCGATCGCCTCGCGCAAGTCCATCGGCCTCGAGGTCTCGTTCGGGGACCAGATCGTCAAGTGCGAGGACGTGGAGCAGTTCGACTTCTCCAAGGTCGACCTGGTGCTGATGAGCGTCTCCGGCTCGTTCTCGAAGGAATGGGCGCCGAAGATCGGCGCAGCCGGGCCGATTGTGATCGACAACTCCTCCGCCTGGCGGATGGACCCGGACGTGCCGCTGATCGTCCCGGAGGTGAACCCGGACGACGTGGACTGGGCGAACCGCAAGAACATCATCGCCAACCCCAACTGCTCGACCGCCCAGCTGGTGGTGGCGCTGAAGCCGCTGCACGACCGGGCTAAGATCAAGCGGGTGGTGGTCGCGACCTACCAGTCGGTCTCCGGGGCCGGCAAGGAGGGCATGGACGAGCTCTGGGACCAGACCAAGGGCATCTTCGTCCTGGGCCCGTCGGAGCCCAAGAAGTTCCCCAAGCAGATCGCGTTCAACGTCATCCCCTTCATCGGGGAGTTCCGCGACGACGGCTACACCGACGAGGAAGCCAAGATGTGGAACGAGACGCACAAGATGATGGACCCTGAGATCAAGCTCACGGTCACCTGCGTGCGCGTGCCAGTCATGGTCGGCCACTCCGAGGCGGTGAACATCGAGTTCCACGAGCCGCTGGACGAGGACGAGGCGCGTGACCTGCTGCGCGAGAGCCCGGGCCTGATCGTCATCGATAAGCGCGAGGCCACCGGCTACATCACGCCCAAGGAAGCGCAGGGCGAGTTCCCGGTGTTCGTCAGCCGCATCCGCAAGGACCCAACCGTCGAGAACGGCCTGTCGATGTGGGTGGTCGCCGACAACCTGCGCAAAGGCGCCGCCCTTAACGCGGTGCAGATCGCCGAACTGCTCCACGAGCGCGGCCTGATCCGCACCAAGGCCATCGCCTAGTCCGACAGACCGGCCGCCCAGCGGTCGGCCCAGTCGTTCAGCGGCATCAAAGCGTTGAACAGCTCGCGCCCGGCCGGCGTGAGGCGATAGCCCGCGTCGGCGGCCACGATCCCCGACGCGCGCAGCTCCTTGAGCCGAACGTTCAGGGTGGCCGGCGGCAGCTCGCAGGCGGCCGACAGCGCACGGAAGGTCAGCGGATACTCGCCCCGCAGCTCCCACAGCAGCCGCAGGGCGCCGCGGCGCCCCAGTAGATCCAGCGCCGCCATGATGGGCCGCCCGCTCGACGAGCCGCGGACCGGTTGGCCAGGGCGTGGCGCTTCATTTTTCATAGCAACCCGGGCTCCACTTCGCTACAACTTCCATAGCGAACAACAGGAGATCCGTCATGGCCCCACGAATTGCGTCCGCGAAGGCGCCCTACCCCGCCGCTGTTCAGACCCGTCTCGACCGGCTGATGGGCGGGCGGCCGCCGCTGCAGCTGTTTCAGGTGCTGGCGCGCGACGAGCGGCTGTTCACCCGGTTCATGGACGGAGGGCTCCTCGATCCCGGCCATCTGACCCTGCGCCAGCGGGAGCTCGCCATCCTGCGGGTCTGCGCCCTCTGCCGTTCGGAATACGAGTGGGGCGCTCACGTGGCGATCTTCGCCGAGCAGGCGGGCCTCTCGGAAGCGGAGGTCTCGGCGACGCTGCGACCGAGCGGCGAGCATCCCTGGCCCGAGCCGGACCGACTGGTGCTCGCGCTCTGCGAACAGCTTCAGGACAGCTGCGAGGTTCCCGAGGATTCCTGGTCCGAACTCCGCCAATCGTTGGGCGAAATGACCTTGCTCGAACTGCTGCTGCTCATAGGTAAGTATCGTCAGGTCTGCATCCTCACCAATGCGCTGCGGCTGGATCTGGAGCCGCAGGCCGCCCGCTTCCCGCCCCACACAAGGACGCCTCCGTGCCCCGGTCCCCTTCCGCAAACACCAGTGCGCTGACGGCGGGGATCGGCTGTTATCTGATCTGGGGCTTTGTGCCCCTCTACTTCCAGGCGGTGGCCCACGCAGGCGCGGGCTCGTGGGAGATCCTGGCGCACCGCATCGTCTGGAGCGTGCCGGCCGCGGCGGTGTTCGTCTGGATGGCGCGCCAGTGGGGGCAGGTCGCCGGCGTGTTCCGCCAGCCGAGGGTGCTGGGCTGGCTGCTCCTCTCGGCGGTGCTGATCTCGGTCAACTGGGTGGTGTTCATCTGGGCGGTGAACTCCGGTCGGGTGTTGGAGACCAGCCTCGGCTACTACATCAACCCGCTGGTCAACATGGCGGCCGGCGCGCTGATCTTCCGTGAGCGGATCGATCGCGTCGGGCAGGCCGCCATCGCCCTGGCGGTCGTGGGCGTCGCCCTGCAGACGCTGGCCATTGGTCACCTGCCCCTGGTCTCGCTGGCGCTGGCCTTCAGCTTCGGCGGCTACGGCATCGTGCGCAAACGCGTCGCCGCCGACGCCCAGACCGGCCTGTTCCTGGAATGCCTGCTCGTCGGCATCCCGTGCCTGGCCTACATCGCCTGGCTCGAAGCTTCAGGCCTCGGCCACTTCAGCGAGCCCGTCACTGCGGCCTGGCTGATCGTCTCCGGCCCCGTCACCGCCGTGCCGCTGGTGCTGTTCGCCTGGGCCGCCCGCCGGATGCCGCTCTCGGCGATGGGCTTCCTGCAGTTCATGGCCCCAACCATCAGCTTCATGATCGGCGTCGCCCAGGGCGAGGCCTTCGACACCCTGCGCATGGCCTCCTTCGTCTTCATCTGGGGCGCGGCCGCGGTGTTCCTCTGGGGCGCCTGGAAGCGGACGCGGCCCGCGGCGGCGGCGGCGGCGGCGGAGTAGCGCTAGTACGCCGCCTCGATCAGTCGCCGAGCCCGGGCGTCGCCGATCAGGTCGGTGGACTGCTTGTTCATGACGTAGGCGCCGGCCAGCCGCCGCTCGGGGTCGGCGAAGACGCAGGAGCCGCCCCAGCCGGCGTGGCCGAAGGTCTGCTCGCCCTCGCCCCAGATCTTCACCGTCTCGTTGCGCATCACGCCCGCGCCCCAGGACAGGGTGAAGGGCAGCACCAGGTCCTGGCCTCGGATCCGCTCGCGGGAGAGCTCGGCGATCAGGGCCGGCGAGAGGATCATCTCCCCGTCGATCCAGCCGCCGTCGGCCAGGGCGCCCATCAGCCGGGCGAGCGCCAGGGCAGTGGCGTGGCCGTTAGCCGAGGGGATCTCCGCCCGCCGCCAGTCGGAGCCGCTGCGCCCACCGGGCGACGACCAGGGAGTCAGGAAGGCCGCGCGGGTGGGATCGTTCAGCTGCCCAAATTTCGGCAGGCCGGTCGGGCGCTGCAGCTCGGCGGTGCGGGCATGCTCGGCGTCGGGTAGGCCGATCCACAGGTCGAGGCCAAGCGGGCCGGCTAGGTCCTCGCGCAGGGCGGTCCCCATGGTGCGTCCGTCCACCCGGCGGAAGATCTCGCCGGCGATGTAGCCGAAGGTGATGGGGTGGTAGCCACTGGCTGCGCCCGGCGGCCACATGGGCGCCATGGCGGCCAGCTTCGAACAGATCAGGTCCCAGTCGAACCAGGCGGACGGGTCCATCTGGTCGATGAAGCCCGAGAGGCCCGCCTGGTGGGACAGCGCCTGCTCGACGGTGACCTTCTCCTTGCCGGCCTGGCCGAACTGCGGCCAGACGTCGGCGACCGGCTGGTCGTAGGCCAGGCGCCCGGTGTCGACCAGCCGGGCGACCAACACGGCGGCCACCGCCTTGGTGGTGGAAAAGATCGGCGTCAGCGTCGCCTCGTCGAAGGGGCGGGTGCGCTTGCGGTCGGCATGGCCGGCCCAAAGGTCCACCACCACCTCGCCGGCTTCCACAAGGCTGAACCTGGCCCCGATCTCCAGCCCCTCGGCGAAGTTGGCGGCGAAGGCGTCCTTCACCGCCACGTAGGGCGGCTGAGCGAAGCCGGCGATCTCGACCATGGAAGCTCCGGGCGCTTAGGGAAGCGCCTCTATACGCAACGCCCCGCCGATTGGCATCAGCCTCCCGAGCACCGCCCGCGCGGCGGCCGCCGCGGCCTCCGCGGGCGGGCGGCCCTCCGCCAGCTCGGCGCCGAACACGGCCGCGACCAGGTCCCCCGTGCCGTTGGGCGCATGCGGTAGGCGCGGGTGTGCGATCAGGGTCGCCGCGGCCCCTTCGCAGCAAAGCAGGCCGATCTCTCCCTCGCCGAGGGGAACTGAGGTGACCAGCGCCGGCGGCTCCAGCTGCCGCGCGGCATGGCAGGCGCTCGCCGGATCGGTGACGGCCAGGCCGGTCAGGTGCGACAGCTCCCAAGCGTTGGGCGTGATCCAGCTGGCGAGGGGCGGCAGCAGCGCCTCCAGCGCCGTCGCGACCTCCGGCTTCACATAGAGGCCGCGCGGATGATCACCCAGGATCGGATCGACCACCGTCACCCGCGGCGGCTTGCGACGCAGCGCCGCGGCCGCGATCTCCACCTGTTCCGGAAACGAGAAGTGGCCGGTCACGACAAGGTCGCAGCCCAGCCACCCCTCGGCCTCCACGTCCTCCAGCATGGCTGCGAAGTGCTCTGCGTCGGTCGCCCGGCCCCGGCCGCCCTTCGGCGGGCTGCGGCCGAACACCACCGTCGGTACGAGAGCAGCCTCCCAGCCCAGCGCCGCCAGCGCCAGCTGCTGGGCGTTCCCGCCGATCGGATCGCCGGCCACGAAGCTAGAGAGGATCAGCGCCCGCATCAGGCCGGGTATGGCTGGCGGTTCATCGCCTTGCGCCAGCGGGCGCGCAGGATGCCCGGCCGCTCCGGATAGCGCTCGTCCAGGAACCTGGCCTCGACCACCCGGTCGGTGCGGAAGGTGCGGAAGTCGGCGCGCAGCTCGCACCAGGCGACCAGCAGGCGCACGGCGTCCAGGTAGCCGACGGCGAACGGCCAGATGGTCCGCTCGGTCTCACGGCCCTGCTCGTCGGCATAGCGCAGCCAGACCTTCTGGCCGGCGTGGATCGCCGCCCTGGCCCTGGCCATGTCCATCTTGTCCTCGGCCTTGTCCCAACCGCCGTGGCTGCGGACGGCCGGGTCGAGGATCAGCGGCCTGAGGTGCTCGGGCACCGCCGCGCCGATCTTGGCCACCAAGTCCTGGGCGGCCTTGGCGAGCGCCGCATCGCCGCGGGTGGCCACCCACTGAGCGCCCAGCACCGCCACCTCCACCTCGTCGGCGGTCAGCATGAGCGGCGGCAGGTCGAAGCCGCCCTCCAGCACATAGCCGACGCCGGCCTCGCCGCGGATCGGCACCCGCTGGCCGATCAGGTCGGCGATGTCGCGATAGACGGTGCGCTTGGAGGTCTCGAGCTCGGCGGCGATGGCGTCGGCCGTCACCGGCCGGCTGCCCCGCCGCAGGATCTGGATGATCTGGAACAGCCGGTCCGCCCGTCGCATCCGTGGCCCCTCTTGCTGACAGCACGATGGCAGCAGGCGGGGCTTACACCAAGGGGCAAGAGACGAGGAGCCCTGCGATGATCACCCTTTATGGCGCCGCCCCGATGTTCGGCCTGCCGCACTGCAGCCCGTACGTCATGAAGACCGAGGTCCAGCTGATGATCGCCGACGTGCCATACGTGGCCGTGCCGGCGATGCCTGACGAGGGGCCGAAGGGGCAGATCCCGTTCATCGACGACGGCGGGGTGAAGATCGGCGATTCCACCTTCATCCGCCTGCACGTCGAGGAGCGCTACCGCGTCGACCTGGACGCAGGCTTGACCTCCGAGCAGCGGGCCCAGGCCTGGGCCATCGAGCGGATGGTCGAGAACCACTTCGCCTGGACCACCGTGCCCGGCCGCTACTTCATCCCGGAGAACTTCGAGAAAGGGCCCGGCCACTTCTTCGACGCCACGCCGGGCGCCCTGCGCCGTCAGCTGCAGGAGGAGATGCTGGAGGAGGTCCACTTCCGCACCCGCGCCATCCTGGGCCGGCATGGGCCCGACGAGATCGTCGAGCTGGGCGTCATCTCCCTGCGCGCCCTTTCCACCCTGCTGGGCGACAAGCCCTGCCTGTTCGGCGAGCGGCCGGCCGGCGTCGACGCCACCGTCTTCGCCATGCTGGCGGCCCTGACGACGCCGTTCTTCGACACCCCGCTGCGCCGTCGGGCCCAGGCCTTCCCGAACCTGATCGCCTACGTCGACCGGATGATGGCCCAGTTCTACCCGGACCACCCCTGGGCCGGCGCCGGCGCGCCGGCGGAGGAGATGGAGCCTCAAATGCAGGCAGCTTGAGGGAAAACCGCCCAGTCGCTCGACCTGTGCTTGGCTCTGCCATTTCGCCGCGTCCGTCGCCGGGTTAGGGAGTGCGGCATGGCCGAGCCCTCGATCGCAGACACCCGCGCGCACCAGATGTTCCCCACCCTCTCGGCCGTCGACGTCGAGCGGCTGCGCCGGTTCGCCGAGCCCAGGAGCTATGCGGCCGGCGAGGCGCTGGTGCGGGCCGGCGAGGCCGGCCATGGGCTGACCGTCATCCTCTCGGGCCAGGTGGAGATCGTCAGATACGACGAGGCAGGCAGGCCGCAGACGGTGGTCACCCATGACGCCGGCTCCTTCATGGGTGAACTCGCTCAGCTGTCAGGAAAACCGGCCTTGGTGGACGGGTTGGCCCTCAGCCCGGTCGAGGCGCTGATCATCGCGCCCGAGCGGCTTCGCGCGGCCCTGGTGGCTGAGGCCGAACTGGGCGAGCGGATCATGCGCGCCCTGATCCTGCGCCGTGTCGGCCTGCTCGAGACCGGCGGCGGCGGGCCGATCATCCTGGGCGCAGCCGACCATCCCGACGTGCTGCGGCTGGAGAGCTTTCTCGCCCGCAACGGCCATCCCCGCGTGCGTATCGATCCTGACGCCGACGAGGCGGCGGCGCTGACCGAACGCTTCGAGATCGGGCCGGGCGCCTGGCCGATCGTCGTGTGCCCTGGCGGACAGGTGCTCCGCAACCCGACGGAGGGCGAACTGGCCCGGTGCCTGGGCATGGTCGCCCCCATCGATCCGGACAGGATGTACGATGTAGCCGTGGTCGGCGCCGGGCCCGCGGGCCTCGCGACCGCGGTGTACGCCGGCTCGGAGGGGCTCTCGGTCCTGGTGCTCGACTGCCGGGCCTTCGGCGGCCAGGCGGGCGCTTCGGCGCGGATCGAGAACTACCTCGGCTTTCCGAC
>NZ_DATAGM010000424.1:0-38964 GCF_036263695.1 Phenylobacterium sp. | reverse complement strand
TGGACGAGAGCGACGGCTCCATCGCCCGCTACCAGCCCTCGATCGCGGTCGTGAACAACGTCTCGCTGGACCACAAGTCGATGGACGAGCTGCGCGAGCTGTTCGGCGACTTCGTGGCCAAGTCGCAGGTGGCGGTTCTGAACCTCGACAACGACGAGACCGCCGCCCTGGCCGCCAGCCCCGGCGAAGGCAAGTCGATCACCTACAGCCTGACGAACCCGGCCGCCCGGCTGATCGGCGGCACGCCCGTGCCCGCCCCTGACGGCATCGAGATCTCGCTGGCGGACCAGCACACCGGCGACATGGCGCGCCTCACCCTGCAGGTGCCCGGCCTGCACAACGTTTCCAACGCCATGGCCGCGGTCGGCGTAGGCCTGGCGCTCGGCCTGACGCTTGAGAAGGCCGCCGAGGCGGTCTCCGAGTTTACCGGCATCCGGCGGCGGATGGACGTGGTCGGGACCCGCGGCGGCGTCACCGTGATCGACGACTTCGCCCACAACCCGGACAAGCTTTCAGCCACGCTCGACACCCTGCACGCCTTCGACGGCCGGCTGCTCTTGATGTTCCAACCGCACGGCTTTGGCCCGCTGCGGCTGATGAAGCAGGAGTTCATCGATGTCTTCGCCGGCCGGATGACCGGAGAGGACGTGCTGGTGATGCCCGAGCCCGTCTACTACGGCGGCACCGTAGACCGCTCGGTCTCGACGGCCGACGTGATCGCTGGGATCGCGGAGCGCGGCAAGCGTGCCGAGGCCTTCCCCGACCGCGCCGCCTGCGGCGAGCGCCTGCTGGAGCTCGCCCGCCCCGGCGACCGCATCGTGGTCATGGGCGCCCGAGACGACACGCTGTCGGTGTTCGCGGCCGAGCTGCTCGAGCGGCTGGCGAAGAAGGCGGCGTAAGAGGCGCTTTCGCCCCCTCCCCGCGCGCGGCGGAACCCGCTAGAAGCCCGCCCATGAACGCGCCCACCAAGCCCATGGCCGAAACGGCCGTCGAGTTCGGCCTGAAGCCCGAGGAATACGACCTGATCGTCAAGCGGTTGAACCGCGAGCCGAACCTGGTCGAGCTCGGGGTCTTCTCGGTGATGTGGTCCGAGCACTGCTCCTACAAGTCCTCCCGCAAGCACCTCGGCAAGTTCCCGACCAAGGGCCCGCGGGTGATCCAGGGGCCGGGCGAGAACGCCGGCGTCGTGGACATCGGCGACGGCCAGGCCTGCGTGTTCAAGATGGAGAGCCACAACCACCCGAGCTTCATCGAACCCTACCAGGGCGCGGCGACCGGTGTGGGGGGCATCATGCGCGACGTCTTCACCATGGGCGCACGGCCGGTGGCGCTGCTGAACGCCCTTCGGTTCGGCGATCCCTCGCACCCGAAGACCCGGCGGCTGGTGTCCGGCGTCGTGGCCGGCATCGGCGGCTACGGCAACTGCGTGGGCGTGCCGACGGTGGCCGGCGAGACCAACTTCCACCGCGGGTACGACGGCAACATCCTGGTCAACGCCATGTGCGTGGGGCTGGCCGACGCGGACAAGATCTTCTACTCGGCGGCCCCGGCGGCGGGCCTGCCGGTGGTCTACTTCGGCTCCAAGACCGGCCGCGACGGCATCCATGGCGCGACCATGGCCAGCGCCGAGTTCGACGAGGCCTCGGAGGAGAAGCGCCCGACCGTGCAGGTGGGCGACCCGTTCGCCGAGAAGCTGCTGATCGAGGCGACCCTGGAGCTGATGGCCTCCGGCGCCGTGGCCGCCATCCAGGACATGGGGGCCGCGGGCCTCACCTCCTCCTCCGTCGAAATGGCCGGCAAGGGCAGCGTCGGCATCGAGCTCGACCTGGACGCCGTGCCCCAGCGCGAGGAGGGCATGAGCGCCTACGAGATGATGCTGTCGGAGAGCCAGGAGCGGATGCTGGCCATCCTAAAGCCCGGCCGGGAAGAGGACGGGCGGCGGATCTTCGAGAAGTGGGGCCTGGACGCGGCCACCATCGGCTGGACCACCGACACCGGCAACATCGTGCTCAAGCACAAGGGCGAGGTGGTCTGCGACGTGCCGCTGGCGCCGCTGTCGGAAGACGCCCCGCTGTACGACCGGCCCTGGACCGAGCCCAAGAAGCACCCGCGGCTCGGGCCCACCGAAGTCCCCGCCCCGGCCGATTGGCGCGAGGCGCTGCTGAAGATGATTGGCTGCCCGGACCAGGCCTCCAAGCGGTGGATCTGGGAGCAGTACGACCGCCACGTGATGGCCGACACGCTGGAGGACTCCGGCACCGCCGCCGACGCCGGGATCGTGCGCGTGCACGGGACCCGCAAGGCGCTGGCCGTCACCTCCGATGTGACCCCCCGCTACGTGCAGAACGACCCGTTCGAGGGCGGCAAGCAGGCGGTCGCCGAGGCCTGGCGTAACTTGACGGCAGTGGGGGCTGTGCCCATCGCCATCACCGACAACCTGAACTTCGGTAATCCCGAGCGGCCCGAGATCATGGGCCAGATCGTCCGCGCCACCGATGGGATGGCGGAGGCCTGCGCGGCCCTCGACTTCCCCGTCGTGAGCGGCAACGTCAGCCTCTACAACGAGACCAACGGCGTCGCCATTCCGCCGACCCCCACCGTCGGGGGCGTCGGCCTGATCGCCGACTACGCCCGCCGGGCCGATTTCGCGGGCCTGAAGCCGGGCGACTCGCTGGTGCTGATCGGCGAGACCCGCGGCGAGCTGGGCGCCAGCCTCTATCTACGCGAGGTGCACGGCCGCGAGGATGGCGCCCCGCCGCCCGTCGACCTGGCCGCCGAGCGCCGCGACGGCGACTTCGTCCGGGCTGAGATCCAGGCCCAGCGCATCGGCGTCGTCCACGACCTCTCCGACGGCGGCCTAGCCTTGGCCGCCGCCGAGCTGGCCCTGGCCGCCGGCGTCGGCGTGCGCCTGACCGCGCCCGCCGAGGCGGCCCACGGCGCCCTCTTCGGCGAGGACCAGGCCCGCTACCTCATCGCCACCGCGGACGCCGACGCCCTGATCGCCGCCGCGAGCGCCGCCGGCGTCCCCGCGGCGATCGTCGGCCGCGCCGAAGGCGACGCCCTCGCCGCCGAAGGCCTGTTCGAGGTTGCGCTTGATGACCTGCGCACCGCGCACGAAGGCTGGATGCCCGCCTACATGGACGCGCCGGTCACAGCGGTCTGAGGCATGAGACTTCGCTAAAGAAAGGCCGCGGCGGCCGCCGCTACTGGACGGCCGCCTCAAGGCGCGCCTGAGTACCGCCCTCTGGCCGCAGTTCGATGACCAGCTCGCCGTCCAACTGCTTGGCGAGGGCCATGGCGATCCCGAGGCCGGAACCCCGTTTGGCCGCCGCCGGGGCCCAGCCGACGCCGTCATCGGCGACGGTGAGCGAGAACCGCCCTGCCGCCAGCGCCGTGACCACGATCTCGACCTGCCCGGCGCGTCCCTCGGGGAAGGCGTGCTTCAGGGCGTTAGACGTCAGCTCAGTCGCCAGCAGCGCCAGCGGAACGCCCGCGTTCAGCGAGACGCGAACGTCGTCGCCGCGCACGATGACCGAGACCCGATCCTCCAGGCCGTAGGAAGTGGCCAGCGCCTCGGCGATCACGCCCAGGCGGTCGGTCACCAGGAGGCCGCGGCCGTCCACCTGCTCGTAGAGGGCCTCGTGGACCGAGCTGATCGCAAACACCCGGTCGGCGGTTTCGGTCAGCACACGGCGCGCCCCGTCGTCGGCGCGTCGGCCCTTCATGGCCAGCAGGTTGGACACAATCTGAAGGTTGTTCTTGACCCTGTGATGCACCTCCCGGAGCAGATCGTCCTTCTGCCGGACAAGTGTGCGCAACTCTGAAGTGGCGGCTTCGATCTTGCTGGCAAGCGTCGCGTTCAATAGGGCGAGTTCGGATTTGGCCTGCTTGGTGGAGGCGCTCTCCACCACTTCCCAAACCCCCCGCCGCCGCGCCACCGCAAAGGCGTGGTTCTTGACGACATCCAGGACTTCCGCCGCCCCGCATCGGCCCATGCAGTAGGTGCACAGCGCGACCATTCGGCGAGGCCGGAACGCCTCGGTGACCATGGTTTCGTATTCTGTGAAAGCGTCCCAGTCGTGCGCCTCGAGCCACAGCGTGTCGCCGGTGAGGCGATAGCCCGAGTAACCGTCCGATCGGGCGCGTTCTTCATGCCCGAGCCAGCCGGCGATCACCTCCTCCGGACGGAAACTGCCGCCGCGGGAATACCAGTCGCGCCGGTCCATGATAGTGATCTGGCCCTTCGACAGGGCTGCATCGAGGTTCGGGTAGATGGCGCGCAGGGCCGACTTGGCGTCTTCCGGACCGAACTGCTCCGATGTCACCCAGTGGCAGAGCTCGTTGCGCTCGAGGCCCGCCCGGAAATAGGGCGCGAGGATATCGGCCATGTCTTGCGCATTGTCATAGAGTTGGCAGAAGTGCGAACCCCAGGGAACGGACCCGACGGCCTCGATGCCGCTCGGAGTATGATGCGGGTTCACTGGGGACGCTCCTGCGGGCCGACGTAGTGAAGGCAGCATACATCAGGATGCAACCGACGGATGGGAAAGATGTGCGGCTGAGCGTCCTTATCGTCGAGGACGAGGCGCTGGTCGCCACCGGAATCGAGATGGACTTGGAGGATGCCGGCGTCGAAGTCGTCGGGTGGGCCACACACCGGGCCGAAGCTCTCAGTCTAGCGGCCGAGCGCCGCCCCACCTTGGCCCTCGTTGATATCCAACTGCGGGCGGGCGAGGACGGCGTCGCCCTGGCGGCCGAGCTTCATGCCGAACACGGGGTCGAGATCGTTTTTCTGACCGCTCAGACCGATCCGGCCACGCGCGACCGCGCGCAAGCCGTCCCGCACCGCGCCTACCTGCGAAAGCCGTACAATGCCGAGCACCTCGTCGCCACGGTTCGCGGCGAGCTGGCTAGCTAGTCCTGCTCGAGCCCGCGCTTCAGCAGCTCCAGCGCCGCCGCGGCGAAGGCCTGCATGTTGGCCCAGCGGTCGTCTTCGCCGGTCTCGATGGTGAGGGCCATCTCCACCGGGCCGGAGATGGCGATGCAGGTGTGGCCCGCGGCGTCGCCATAGCCGTTGCCGGTGGGGCCGGCGGCGCCCGTTTCGGAGATTCCCCAGGTGGTGTTGTGGCGCTCGCGGGCGGTCCTCGCCAGCAGCAGGGCGTAGGGCTCGGAGGCCGAGCGCATCCCCGCCACCGCCTCACGCGGCAGGTCGAGCAGCTGCATCCGCGCCTTGCCGGTGTAGACCACCGCCCCCGCCACGTAATAGGCCGACGCCCCGGGCACGGCGAGCAGGGCCGCCGAGATCAGCCCACCGGACGAGCTCTCGGCCACGGCCACCGTCTGCTTCGCCGCCTTCAGCCGCGCGCCGACCTCTTCGGCCAGCCCCTTCAGCTCGTCCATCGTCTCTCCTCGCTTGGCTTTGCGCCCTGTCCCGGCCCATGATGCCGGCCAATAACAACCAAGCCTATTCTTCCGGAGGATTTTGATGGACGCCCAGTCGCAGTGGACCGGCCTGGACTCGTCCCGCCTGACGCGGATCGACGAGCACATCGAGCGCAACTACATCGCGCCGGGCAAGATCGCCGGCTGCCAGATCGCCATCAACCGGCGCGGCCACCAGGCCTACTTCAAGTCCTTCGGAAACATGGACCGGGAGCGGTCCCGACCGATGGCGGACGACACCATCTTCCGCATCTACTCGATGTCGAAGCCGATCACCTCGGTCGCGCTGATGCAGCTCTACGAGAAGGGCTACTTCCAGCTGAACGACCCGGTGAGCCGCTTCATCCCGGAGTGGAAGAACCACCAGGTGTGGGTCAGCGGCGACGGCGCCGACATGAAGACCGAGGCGCCGAAGCGGCCCGTCTCCATGCGCGACATGCTCTGCCACACCGGCGGCATCACCTACGGCTCGGCGCTGGTGGCGCTGGGTGCGGCCGACTCCGGCCATCCCGTCGACAAGACCTACGCGGAGAAGGGCGTGCGCCGCGGACGTGACGAGACGCTGCGGGATTTTGTCAGGAAGCTGGGCGAGGTGCCGCTGCGCTACCAGCCGGGCGAGCGGTGGATGTATTCGCTCTCCACCGACGTCTGCGGGGCCCTGGTGGAGATCATCTCCGGCCAGCGGTTCGACAAATACCTGCAGGAGAACATTTTCGGCCCGCTGGGCATGGTCGACACGGCCTTCCACGTGACGCCGGACAAGGCCGACCGCTTCGCCGCCTGCTACCGGCGCGCGGCGGACAAGAGCCTGAAGCTGATCGATGACCCAACCGCTTCAGACTACCTGAAGGAGCCGGTGTTCTTCTCCGGCGGCGGCGGCCTGACTGGCACCAGCGCGGACTACATGCGGTTCTGCGAGATGCTGCGGCGGGGCGGCGAGCTGGACGGGGCGCGGATCCTCGGGCCCCGCACCGTCGAGCTGATGCACCGCAACCACCTGAAGGACGGCAAGGACCTGACGGAAATGGCCATCGGCTCCTTCTCCGAGACGGCCAACGAGGGCGTCGGCTTCGGCCTGGGCTTCGCCTCCACCCTCGATCCGGTGCAGGCCGGCTCGATCGCGGCCGGCGATTACTATTGGGGCGGCGCGGCCTCGACCATTTTCTGGGTCGACCCGAAGGAGGAGCTCTCCGTGGTGTTCATGACCCAGCTGATGCCCTCCGGCGCCTTCAACTTCCGCGGCCAGCTGAAGAGCATCATCTACGCCTCGATCGTGGATTGATCCTAGACCTCTCCCTCCGCCCGCGGAGGGAGCAACCGTGTTCAGTCGGCTGCACTGCGCTCCGCCCCCCCACCCTATCCTCTCCCCGCTAGGCGGGGAGAGGTCTCTGCCTCCTGGCCACATGGTGAGGCGATTGTTAACTCTCCGGCCGCAACACTGGCCTTCGTATGGAGCGCGTCGCCGATGCCGATGCCCATGAGTGAACTTCAGAGCTGCCTCCGCGAGGCCTTCCCCGACGCCGACATCCAGGTCACCGACCTGGCCGGCGACGGCGACCACTATCGCGCACGCATCGTCTCGCCGGCTTTCGCGGGGCTGCCCAAGGTGAAGCAGCACCAGATGGTCTACGCGGCGCTGAAGGGCCGGATGGGCGGAGAATTGCACGCGCTCGCCCTCGAGACGGCGGCCCCGACCTGACATGCGCTACCGCCCCTTCGGCGCCACCGGAAAGGCGGTCTCGGCCGTCAGCCTGGTCCTCACCGAGACCAGGGCCGCGCCGACGCCGCAGGCCTGGCGCAGCGTGCTGTTCGGGGCGATGGAGTGCGGGATCAACACCTTCGAGCTGATCGCCGGCTCCGAGACGCTGGCCCGGGGCGTCAACGAGGCCCTGCAGGCGGTCGACCGCGGCCTTCTGTTCCTGACTTGGCGCATCTGCGGCGATCCGGCCCGCCCGATGGACGCCGCCGCCCTTGGCCGGGCGATCCGCGACGGCCTCTCGCTGACCTCCGCGGCCTATTTTGATCTCGTCATGCTCGATGAGCCGGCCGTCCAGACGCTGACGGCGGACGCCGAGGCGCTGCTGGGCGACCTGAAAAGCGCCGGGCTGGTGCGCCAGGCCGGCGTTCGCGGCGAGGGCGCGGCGGTGGACGAGGCGATCCGCAAGGGCGGCTTCGAGGCCTTCAGCTCGCCGTTCAGCCTGGTCTCGGACGGGCGCACCCGCCGCCGGGTGAAGGACGCGGCCGAGGCCGACATGGCGGTGATCGCCTATGACGCGATTCCCGCCGAGCTGTGCCGCCCGGTGCAGGAACAGCAGAAGACGGCCGGACTGCTGCGCCGCCGAAGCGACCCGCTCTCCGGCGTCGGCACGTACAACTTCCTGCACGAGACCCGCGGCTGGATCGCCGAGGAGCTCTGCCTCGGCTACGCCCTCACCGAGCCCGCCTTCGCCACGGTGCAGATCGACACGCTCTCGGCGGCTGCGATCGAACGGCTGGCCGGCGTCCCCGAGCGGGACCTGCCCACCGGCGTGGTCGCCCAGATCGAGATGGCCCGTTTCGGCGTGCGCGAGGCCCAGCGGGCGTGAGGCGCGACGCCGCCTGCGCTTGACCCCGGCCTTGCGGCTCCCTAGCTCAAGGCGAACTCACCGCCGAAAGGGCGCGCATCGCCATGACCGACACCGTCGCCACCAGCGCGAAGGACTTCATCGCCAAGACCGTTCAGGACAACCAGGTCGTCCTGTTCATGAAGGGCGTCCCCGAACAGCCCCGCTGCGGCTTCTCGGCCGTGGTCGTGCAGATCCTCGACCACCTGGGCGTCGACTTCGTCGGCGTCGACGTGCTGCAGGACGAGGAGCTGCGCCAGGGTATCAAGGAATACACCGACTGGCCGACCATCCCGCAGCTCTATGTGAAGGGCGAGTTCCTTGGCGGCGCCGACATCGTCCGCGAGATGTTCCAGTCGGGCGAGCTGAAGACCACGCTCAAGGACCAGGGCCTCATCACCGCGTGAGCCGGGCGCTGGACCCGCCCCACGGCCGGCAGGTCTTCACCCGCACCTACACGCCCACGCCGGCCGACATCGACGAGACCGGCCACGTGAACAACGTCGTCTACCTGCGCTGGGCGCAGGAGATGGCGATCGCCCATTGGGACAGCCGCGCGACCGATGAGGCCCGCGGCGCCTGGGCCTGGGTTGTGCTGCGCCACGAGGTCGACTACCGCCGCCAGCTGCTGCTGGGCGAGACCGCCACCGCCCGCACCTGGGTCGCGGAGGTCGCGGATGGCCCCCGGTTCGACCGCTTCGTCCGCATCGACGGCCCCGACGGCGCCATGTGCGCCCAGGCCCGCACCGTCTGGTGCCTGGTGGACGTCGAGCGCCGCCGCCCCCGCCGCGTGCCGGAGTGGATGGTGGAGTTGTTTACCTGAGCGCCGGCGTCGGCCGGGCCACGCCGCCGCCGGGAAGCTCCGTGCGGTAGGGGCCGAGCCGCGGATCCGGGCTCATGTAGTCCGTGGAGATGTACTGCGCCCCTGAGGCGAAGGCGGCCCTCTGGCGGCTGGCGTCGTTCCGCCGGGCCTCGGCGGTATCGGCGTCGGCGCGGGTCCGCACGATGATCCCCGCCTTGACCGCCGCTGCGATCCGCGCCGCCTGCTCGATCGGTTCGTTCAGCGTGATGTAGCCGGCCGCGGGCGAGGTCTCTTCAATGTTCACGAACAGCACGCGGCGCTCCAACACGCGCCGTTCTCCGCGGTAGCGGGCGACCTGGGCGGGCGGCGCGTCCAGCGCGAACATCACCCGCCCGCGCGCCGCCTTGAGCCTCGGCCAGGCGCCCGCCGCAACTGCCTCACGCAAGGTGCGATGCCGTCCCTGGACTTGGTCCGGCGTGATCAGCTCCGCCTCGGCGAACACCGAGCGGATCTCGCCGTCAATCTGGTCCATCGCGGCGGCGTCGAAGACCGGCGCCTGCACCGCCCCCGGCAGCTTCAGCCCGCCTTCCTTCAGGTTCAAGAGGATGAGGATCGGGAGGTGCTCGGGGTGCGCCTTCGACCAGGCGCGAACCTGCTCGAGGCACTGGACGAACACTGGACAGCTGGACCGGAAATCCACATCCGGCGCGTGCATCACCTTCAGCCCCGGCCGCCTGAGCGGCGCCAGATCGTAGGGCTCCGTCGCCCTGGCGATCTTCGGCCCCAGCGGATCGGCATAGAGCCCGCCCTGGGGATCGTAGACGAGGTCCAGCTCCAGCTGCCGCGCGCCGGCCGAGAGCTGCTCCGGCAGCGGCCGATGGAAGTAGTCCAGGGCCAGCGCCTGGCCCGGCGAGCTGGCGCTGATGATCGCCATCTCGGCTGGCGGGATCGCCAACTTGTAGCTGTTGTGGGTGCCGACCGCCTGGATCGCGTTCATCGGCAGCGCGTCCACCGCCTCGCGCGTGCAGCCGCCTTCGCCGCTCGGCCGTTCGAGGTCGCAGGTCAGCGCCAGGGCGGCGGCCAGGATCAGGTTCAGCACCGCTAGCCTCCCACTCCGATCCACGGCTCCAGCGGGTTGAGCAGGAACACCGGCGAGCGGGCGCCGACGCCAAGCTCGGCGAAGGTGAAGGTCAGGTCCACGCGGGTCGGCGCGGCCTTGCAGGCGTCGATCCGCCTGCGCCCGAAGGCGAGCCGCACGGAGCCCTCGTGGCGCTCCAGGAAGAAGGCGAAGTCCTCCTTCTTGGTGCAGCCGTTCGAGACGACGGTGATGGTCAGCGCCTCGCCCCCCGCCCGCGCGCCGAAAAGCGGCTCCAGCTCGGCGAAGGGGGCGCCGGCCGGCGCGACGATGCGCGGCCCGGGCGTCGCGCAGCCGGAGAGCAGCACGAAGCCGGCGACGAGGAGGAATCTGCGGTTCATCCGCCGACTTGGCCACAGCTGCGGCGGGCCTGGAAGCCCTCAGGCGATGTGCTTGTACATCAGGCTGCAGTCCTCCAGCACCGGGTCGATGGGATGGCGCGCGTAGGCGGGCATGACCCCGGCGAGGCTGAAGCCGACCGAGCGGTAGAGCGCCTCGGAAGGATCGCCCGTGCGGGTGTCGAGGATCAGCAGCACCCGTCCGGCCTGGCGCGCCGCGGCCTCGACCGTGACCATGAGCGCCCGGCCGGTTCCGCGCCGCCGCGCGTTCGGATGGACCAGCAGCTTTGCCACCGTCGCGCGGTGCTGCTGGTTCTGCTTCATCGCCAGCTGCAACAGCACGACGCCGACCACTTCGCCGGCCTCGCGGGCCACGAACATCCGGGTCAGGCCCCGCGCCACCTCATCGGCGACACCCTCCCAGAAGGCGCACGCCACGGGCGGCTCGAACGGCAGGATGTAGCCGATACTGGCGCCGTCGTGGACGCAGGCGTGCAGCAGTTCGGCCAGCGGCTCGACCACCGCCCTTGCCTCGGGGCCTGTGAGTTCCTCGATGCGCACACCCATCCCCTTCCCGATCAGACCAACGCCAGGACGTATCGCGCCGGGGCGGGCCCCAGGCTCAGGAACCGGCTGGCCCCGTAGAGCCGCCAGCGGAGCGCATCGCCAGCCGCCAGCCTGTGGACCTGGCCCTCCACCTCCATCTCGAGGCCGCCCGCCAGCAGGTAGAGGTGGTGTTCGAGCCCCGGCCGCGGGCTGGCCGGGTAACGGATCTCCGCCCGCGCCGGCAGTTCGCCGTCGATCATCTCGGCTGCGAGGCCCGGAGCCGGCGGCGAGACGCCCCGCCGGCGAAAGCCGGTCTCCGGGTCCGTCCAGACCGGCTGGTGGGCGGCGCGCACGAGGGCTGCGCCCTGGCCCTCCACCTCCGCCAGCAGGCGCGACATCGTGATGCCGAAGGCGGCGGCGAGCCGGACCAGCACCTGGGCCGTCGGGCTCACCTCCCCCCGCTCCAGCCGCGACAGGGTCGGCCGGCTGACGCCGCTCACCCTCGCCAGTTCGTCCAACGACCAGCCCCGCTGCTTCCGCAGCTCGGCCAGACGCTGCGCCAGCCGATTCTCGACCACACTCATATCGACCATATGGGAGAGTTCGTCTCATTCTTGAGAGGAGTCAAGTGAGAGTCTGGCCCGATAGGCGTTCAGGACCTCATCGTAGTCGCCGAGCACCCGCTCCACGAGATCGGTGTCGCAATATTCGACGGCCTCGGCGATCTTCCCATCGCGGAAGCGGAAGACGAAGCAGTAGTGATTGTCGTAGCGCTCGCCCTTCTTGGTCACCACGTCGCCCCGCACCTCGGCGACAACGAAATCACCCTCCCCGATCAGGTTTACGGCGCGAGCGGTGTATTGGGTCGCGAATAGTGAGAACAGCGGCCCCAATAGATCGCGATGGATCGCCACCTGCCCTTCGAACGTGCGCGACCAACTGCAGTGGCCAGGGAAGCGCCAGACGTAGTTGGGGTGGACGCTGGCTCCGAAGACGCTGCGGTCGCCTCGCTCGAGCGCGGCGTAGATTGCTTCGATGGTTTGCTTGTTTGTTTCAGCGCTCATGGGTTTCTCCTTCGCGCCCGGTGTGACATGCAGCAGAACATAACTCCAATGCATGCGGTGGAACGCTCACATGCACGACTTGGATAGACTGCGCGGCCGGCTGGAGCTGCTGGCGCCGCTGAACGCATTGCTGCAGACCGCCAGCGTCGGCGCGGCGGCGGAGCGGCTCAGCCTGTCGCAGCCGGCGATGAGCCGCATCCTCGGCCGGCTGCGCGAGACCTTCAGCGATCCCCTGCTGGTCCGCGTCGGCCTGCGAATGGAGCTCACGCCGCGGGCCGAGGCCCTCAAAGCGCCGCTGGCCGAGCTCCTGGCTTCGGCGGCCGAGCTGCTTGCTCCCCAGGCCTTCGACCCGGCGACCGCGCAGCGCACGTTCCGGGGCATCATCCCCGACGTTGTGGCCACCTACCTACTGCCACAGCTGTTGGATCTGTTCGGGCGGGAAGCGCCGGGATGCCGGCTGCACCTTCGCCCCTGGCTCTCCAGCATGCCGGCCGACGCCGATGTGGACTTCGTGATCACCACCGCGGCGGGCTTCTATCCGCGGATGCGGATGGAGCCGCTCTACGACGACGTGGACGTTCTGGCTTTTGCTGGTCCGCAGCCCAAGGGTCCGGTGCTGGAGCTGGAGCACATCGCCGTCGCGCCTGCCGGCCATCCGCGGGACATGGTGGACCTCTGGCTCGCCGAGCGCGACCTGACGCGCAACATCGCCGTGACGGTGCCCCACTACCTCATGGCCGCCCAGCTGCTGGCCCGCCCGGGCCTGGTGGCGATCCTGCCCAGCCGCATGGTCAGAGCGATGAAGCTGAACTCCGTCCCGCTCGACATCCCGCAGGATCCCGACCGGCAGTGGCTGCTCTATCCCGCCGCCCAGGTCGCCGATCCCGCCTCGCTCTGGCTGCGGCGGACCATCGCCCGCGCCGCCGCCTGAACGCCGGCAAAGCAAAAGGCCCGGGATCGCTCCCGGGCCTTCGCGATATCGGATCGGGTCCGCCGCCTTAGGAGGCGTAGAACTCGACGACCAGGTTCGGCTCCATCTTTACCGGATAGGGCACTTCGGCCAGCTCCGGGGCGCGGACGAACCGGGCGCTCATGCCCTTGTCGGCGGCTTCGATGTAGTCCGGGAGCTCACGCTCGGAGGACTGCAGGGCCTCGAGCACCAGGGCCATGTTGCGCGAGCGCTCGCGCACGGTGACCACGTCGCCCGGCTTGCAGCGGTAGGAGGGGATGTTCACGCGCTTGCCGTTCACCAGCACGTGGCCGTGGTTGACGAACTGGCGGGCGGCGAAGGGGGTCGGCACGAACTTGGCGCGGTAGACGATGGCGTCCAGCCGGCTTTCCAGCAGCGCAATGAGGTTCTCGGAGGTGTTGCCCTTGCGGCGGGCGGCTTCCTCATAGATGCGGCTGAACTGCTTCTCGGTCAGGTTGCCGTAGTAGCCCTTAAGCTTCTGCTTGGCGCGAAGCTGCAGGCCGAAGTCCGACACCTTGGACTTCCGGCGCTGGCCGTGCTGGCCGGGACCGTAGGAGCGCTTGTTGATCGGGGACTTGGGGCGACCCCAGATGTTTTCGCCCATCCGGCGGTCGAGCTTGTACTTGGCGCTATGGCGCTTGGTCATGGTCTTCTCTTCTACTCGACGCGGTCCGGCCTCCCCTTTAGCGGGAAGGCGATTTCAACGGCGGGCGCGCGTCACCCGTATGCGTTTCAGCGCCGCTCGGGAGGTCCCGGCGACGTGAAGGGGCGGGTTATGGGCGCCGGAGCCCTCTAAGTCAACAGCCGGCCTCGGGGTCGGTCTCGATGGACGCAGCCCCGCCCGGCCCGCCGCGGGTGCGGGCCGAAAGCTCGGCGGCGGCCTGGCGGGCCTCGTTCCACCACTGCCTGACTAGGTCGCCGGCGGCCCCGGTGCGGGCCAGGCCGATCCCCTGCCCGGCCCACAGCGGCATGGCGCCGGCGTCGCCGGCCTTTTCGGCTGCGGCGCGCAGCGGTTGGCTGAGGCGGTACTGCACCGGATAGGCGGGGACCTCGTCCTCCACCGCCTTCATCTCGCGCATGAAGCGGTTCTCGACGCCGCGGGCGTGGCGGCCGGTGAAGGCGCGGGTCAGGGCGGTGGGATCGTCGCCCGCCTCGCTGACCGCCTTGCGCCAGACCGGGCCTGTCAGAGACTCCTGCGCCATCAGGAAGGCCGAGCCCATGCCGGCGGCCGAGGCGCCCAGCGCCAGCACGGCGGCGACGCCGCGCCCGTCCATGATCCCGCCGGCGGCGATCACCGGCAGGTCGACGGCGGCGCGGATGGTGGCGGTGAGGGCCAGCGTGCCGACCAGGCTCTCCTCGACCGGCTTCAGGAAGGTGCCGCGGTGGCCGCCCGCCTCCAGACCCTGCGCCCAGATCCCGTCTGCCCCCGCCTCGGCCCAGGCGCGGGCCTCGGCGACGGTGGTGGCGGTGCCGACCACGTAGGTTCCGGCGTCCTTCAGCGCCGCGACTTCGGCTTTCGAGAAGACACCGAAGGTGAAGGAGGCCACCGGCGGGGCGGCGCGAGTCAGGGCCGCCAGCTGGGCCTTGAAGTCCAGAGAATAGCGGTTCGGCGGGGACGGCGGCTCAACACCCACCGCCTCGTACCAGGGCTTCAGCCGCGCGATCGCCGTCTCGACCTCGGCGGGATCGGGGCTGACCTCCGGGGCCATCTGCAGGTTGACCCCGAACGGGGCGGCCGAGCGGCCGCGGAAGGCCTCGATCGCCCCTTCGATCTCGTCTGGCGGGACCATCGCCAGCGCCAGGAAGCCGAGGCCGCCGGCCTCGCGCACCGCCTGCGCCATCTCCGGCGGCGACGAGCCGGCCATCGGGGCCTGCACGATGGGGACCGGCAGGCTGTCCAGCATGTCCTTCAGGCTCATGCCTCGTTTCCTTTCCCGCGCCGGGCGAGCTTCTCCAGAACCTTGCCGCGGCCGCGCGCCAGGGCGGTCACGACGCCGCGCAGGGTGCGGACCTCCTGGTCGGTGAAGCCGGCGCGGCCGAGCGCCGCCCGCAAGTTCTGGACCATGGAGGCGGTCTTTTCGGGGGGATGGAAGAAGCCGCCCGCCTCCAGCTCCCGCTCCAGGTGCTCGTAGAAGCCCATCAGCGCCTCGTGGCTGGCGGGCGGCGCGCCCGGGCGGAAGGCGGGCGGCGCCTCGGCGTCCTGGGTCAGCCGCCATTCGTAGCAGTTGATCGCCACCGCTTGGGCCAGGTTCAGCGAGCGGAACTTCGGATCGATGGGGATGGTCACCACCGCCTGGCAGAGCGCGATGTCCGCCGTCTCGAGCCCCGCCCGCTCGCCGCCGAACAGCATCCCGGTGGAGATGCCCGAGGCCGCGGCCTTGGCGAGCTCGGCCGCCGCCTGGCGGGGCGTCAGCACCGGCAGGGAGAGCTCCCGCGGCCGCGCCGTGGCGGCGAACACCAGCTGCAGGTCGCCGATCGCCTCGGCCACCGAGCCGTGCACCCGCGCCGCGTTCAGCGGCCAGTGGGCGCCCGAGGCGGCGGCCCAGGCCCGCTCCTGGGGCCATCCGTCCCGCGGGTTGACCAGCCGCAGGTCCTCCAGGCCGAAGTTGCCCATCACCCGCGCGGCTGCGCCGATGTTCTCCCCCATCTGCGGGGCGTCTAGGATCACGGCGGGCGCGCGGGACATGGCGCGCCTTTTCCTCTGCGGTCCCAGGCCGCGCAAGAGAGTGTGAGCCGAAGTGACCCGACGCCAGCTGTTGACCTGTCTCGTTTCGGCCCTGTGGCTGACCGCCTGCGGCCCCCAACGCTCCACCGAGCTCGATCCCCGGTTCGACATGCTGGCGATGAACCGGGAGATCACCGCCATCGCGGCGCGGGCGGCGCCCGCGCGCCTGACGGTTGCCTTCATGGACCTGGAGAACGCCGAGGTCTGGAGCCACTACGGCGACACGCCCATGCCGATGCAGAGCGTCTTCAAGGCGCCGCTGGGGGCCGCGGTGCTGTCGGAGGTGGACGCCGGGCGGCTGTCGCTGGACGAGACCCTGGTCATCGGCGAAGGGGACCTCTCCCCCCAGCTCAGCGCCATCTCCAGCGCCTGGCCGGCCGCCTACAGCTACACGGTGCGCGAGCTGCTGGTGCGGGCGGTGCGCGATTCCGACAACACCGCCGCCGACGTGCTGATGAAGCGGATCGGCGGCCCCGGCGCGGTCACCGCCTGGCTGAGCGGCAAGCGGATTCGCGGCATCCGCGTCGACCGCTACGAACGGGAGATCCAGATGGAGATCGCGGGGCTGGCTTCCTTCCGCCCCGCCTGGAAGGACGCGGCCCCTATCGCCGCCGTTCCCGAGCCGCAGCGCCGGGCGGCGCTGGAAGCGTTCCTGGCCGACCCGCGGGACACGACGACCACTCACGGCATGATCGACTTCCTCAGCCGTCTGGCGGCCGGCGACCTGCTCTCCAAGCCCTCGAGCCAGCTGCTGCTGCAGATCATGGGCGAGAGCCGCACCGGCCCCGGCCGCATCGCGGCGGGCCTGCCGGAAGGCTCCAGGCTGGCCCACAAGACCGGCACCGCGCGGCCTGACCTGGGCCTCAGCCCCGTGGTCAACGACGTGGGAATCGCCACCCTCCCCAACGGACGGCGTTATGCGATCGCAATACTGATGAGCGGCTGCCGCGCCCAGTTGGCGGACTGCGAGCAGGTCCTGGCGCAGGTGACCCGGGTGTTGATCAACGAGGCGGGCTGACGGCTGCGCCGGCGCCCTTCCCCCCCTCGCCTTGGCCCGCTATACGCGCGGGCGACAATTCCCCTCAAACGAAAGCCAGGAGCGCCCCTCGCCTATGGCCAAGATCAAAGTCGCAGGTCCCGTCGTCGACATCGACGGGGACGAGATGACCCGCATCATCTGGAAGTGGATCAAGGACAAGCTGATCTTCCCCAATCTGGACATCCAGCTTGACTACTACGACCTGGGCATCGAGCACCGCGACGCGACCGAGGACCAGGTCACGATCGATGCGGCCGAGGCGATCAAGCGGCACGGCGTGGGCGTCAAGTGCGCCACCATCACCCCGGACGAGGCGCGGGTGGAGGAATTCGGCCTGAAGAAGATGTGGAAGTCCCCGAACGGGACGATCCGCAACATCCTGGGCGGTGTCGTGTTCCGGGAGCCGATCATCTGCCGCAACGTGCCCCGCCTGGTGCCCGGCTGGACCCAGCCGATCATCATCGGCCGCCACGCCTTCGGCGACCAGTACCGCGCCACCGACTTCCGCGTGCCGGGCCCCGGCAAGCTGAAGATCAGCTGGGAAGGCGAGAACGGCGAGAAGATCGAGCACGACGTCTATGACTACAAGGGCGGCGGCGTCGCCATGGCGATGTACAACCTGGACGACTCGATCCGCGACTTCGCCCACGCCTGCTTCCGGTATGCGCTGCAGCGGGACTATCCGCTCTACCTCTCCTCGAAGAACACCATCCTCAAGGCGTACGACGGCCGCTTCAAGGATATCTTCGCCGAGGTCTACGAGAGCGAATACGCCGCCCAGTTCAAGGAGAAGGGCCTGACCTACGAGCACCGGCTGATCGACGACATGGTCGCCGCCTCGCTGAAGTGGTCCGGCGGCTTCATCTGGGCCTGCAAGAACTACGACGGCGACGTGCAGTCGGACTCGGTGGCGCAGGGCTTCGGCTCGCTCGGCCTGATGACGTCAGTGCTGATCACGCCGGACGGCAAGACCATGGAGGCCGAGGCCGCCCACGGCACCGTCACCCGCCACTTCCGCCAGCACCAGCGCGGGGAGTCGACCTCGACCAACTCCATCGCCTCGATTTTCGCCTGGACCCAGGGGCTGGAGCACCGGGCCAAGCTCGACGGCAACGAGGAGCTGGCCAACTTCGCCAAAACCCTGGAGAAGGTCTGCGTCTCGACGGTCGAAAGCGGCTCGATGACCAAGGACCTGGCCCTGCTGGTGGGCGACACCCAAGGGTGGCTGACCACCGAGGGCTTCCTCGACAAGATCGCGGTCAACCTCGACCGGGCGTTGGCGGAAAAGCAGCCCGCCTGACGGCTGCAACCTCGGCAGGGCTTGCGGGTTGGTGAGGGCCCCCTCCCTAACCTAAGCGAGCTTGCCATGGCCGACCCGGTGCAGATCGAAATCCGCCTCCGCGAGGGCGTCTGGATGCTGACGCGCGAGGGGGACGACGTGCGCCCCTACGGTCACGCCGACGAAGCGGTGCACGAGGCTGTGCGGCTGGCGCACGACCTGATCCACACCGGACAGCCCGCGCAGGTCCGCATCGAGGCGGCCGACGGCAAGGTGATCGAGGTGGACCTCGACGAGCCCGAGCGGGTCGCCGCGCCCGGCGACGACGAGCGCGCCGCCATCGTTCCTGACCGGGGCCCGAGCGCCTGACGCGCATCGCGAAGCTGGGGCGCGCGTTCCACAGTCATGCCGCGCGTCTCCACCCTGCTCGCCCTCGCCGCGGCGCTGTTCGCGCTGGCGTTCCTGGCGGCGCCCTGGTTCGCCTTTCGGGCGCTGCGGGAGGCCGCCTCGGCACGGGACGCTCAGGCCCTGGCCGAGCTCGTGGACTATCCGGCCGTGCGCGCCAGCCTGAAGCCGCAGCTCACCGAAGCCGCCGCGCCCGGCCCGCCGCCGGATCCCTGGCGCGACCCTATCGGCGCGCTGAAGCGGGCCATGGATCCGATCCGGCCTGCACCGCCCGCCGTGGACCGTCACCTGACGCCCCAGGGCCTGCACGCGCTGACATTGGCCGCGCCGGGCGCTGCCCCCCCGCCCGAAGCCCGGCCGCCTTTCCCCGCGCTGGACTACTGGGGCTTCCGCAGGGTGCGGTTCGCCGTCCATCCGAAGGGCGCGCCCTCGCGGGAGGTGACCTTCACCTTCCAGCGGCGGGGGGTGTTCACCTGGAAGCTGACCCACGTGGACCTGCCGGGGGAGTCCACAGCCGCGGTCGCTAGAGGTCGTCCAGCCGGCTGAGCTCGATGCCGGAGCCGAGCGGTACGAGCACCGAGGAGACCCCCGGCTTCGCCCGCACCGCCCGGCGATAGGCGAGCGCGTCCTGGCGGGCCGACACCGGCTGCAGCATGTTGTCGGCAGCGACGATCGCACCCTTGGCGAGCTTGGGGAAGAAGCGGTCCAGGCAGCCGGCGTAGATGTCCTTCCAGCAATCAAGGAGGACGAAGTCGAAGTGTTCCTCGAGGGCGGGGATCAACTCCAGGGCATCGCCGCTGCGGTGCTCGACCACCTGCGCCAAGCCCGCCCGCTCCAGCCGCTCGCGGGCGTAGGCCTGCTTGTAATCGGCCAGGTCCAGGGAGATCACCCGCCCGCCGACCGCGGCGGCGGCCTCGGCCAGCCAGACGCCCGAGTAGCCGTAGGAGGTGCCGATCTCAAGTATCCGCGCGGCCTTGGCGCCCTTGATCAGACCGTTCAGGAACCGGCCCACCTCCGGCCCGACCGGCAGCAGCCGCTCGTCGCGCGACAGCTCCGGATCCTGCGCCTCGCGGGCAGCCCGATCGTGGTACTCGGCCAGCACGGCCTCGACACGTTGGTCCATCGTCTCTTCTCCGCCCCGCCGTCACGCTAGCACGGCCAAGCTCCCGCGCTTAAGGGTTCGCACATGGAGCTCGCCGCCCGCATCGCCCCCTTCTTCGCGCTGATCGCGGTCGGCGCGGTGCTGGCGCGGCTGCGGATCCTTGACGACCGGCTCGGCCGCTGGCTTTCCGCCTACACCTATTGGATCGGCTTCCCGGCCCTGCTGGTCAGTTGGCTGGGTACAGCGCCGCCGCCGGACGCCGGCCTGGCGCGGGCGCTGGCGATCTACGCCGCGGTCATGAGCGCAGTCCTGGGGCTGGCGGTGATCGCGGGCCGGATCCGCCGCTGGCCGGCGGAGGCCCGTGCGGGCGTGCCGCTGGTGGCGGCGGTCGGCAACACCGCCTTTCTCGGCGCGCCGCTGGCCGTCTCTGTGCTGGGCGCCGGAGCCCGTGCGCCGGCCGCAGCCATCGTGGCCGTGGACTTCGTCCTGCTGCTAGGTGTCGGCGTGGCGGTGCTGCAGGGCGGGCGGAACGAGCCGGCCTGGCGCGGCCTGCGCCGCGTGCTGCTCAATCCGACCGTCGTCGGGGCCGGGATCGGGCTGGCGCTATCGGCCCTCCGCCTGCGGCTGCCGGAGCCGGCGGCGGGCGGGCTGGCTCTGATCGCCCTCACCACCAGCCCGGTCGCCCTGGTGGCGCTCGGCGGACTAATCGGCCGCGAGCGGGCCCTGCCCGCCCGGGCTGACTTCGAGCCGCTGGGCGCGGCCCTCCTCCTCAAGCTCGCCGTCGCGCCGGTGCTGGTGTGGCTGGCCCTGGAAGCGGTGGGGACCGCGCGCGAGCTGGTCGCGGCGGCGGTGCTGCTCGCCGCCTGCCCGACGGCGGTGAACGTCTTCATCCAGACCCGCACGGCCGAGGTCTTCGCCCGGCCCGCCGCACAGGCGGTGGCGATCGGCACGGTGATCTCGGCCCTCACGCTGACCCTGGCGGCGCACCTGCTCGCTTGAGGCGGCTTGACCTGACCGGGCGGCGCTGGCGAGGCTCCGGCCATGAGCGCGATCGACCTTGACGCCTACCTCGCCCGCATCGGCTACGCGGGCGAGCTTGCCGCCGACCTTACCACCCTGCGGGCGCTGCACCGGGCGCACCTGCTGGCGGTCCCCTACGAGAACCTGGACGTCCAGCTCGGCCGGCCGTTGACCACCGACCCGGCCGCGGCCTTCGAGAAGATCGTCCGGCGGCGGCGGGGCGGCTGGTGCTACGAGATGAACGGCGCCTTCGGGCTGGCGCTGGAGGCGGTCGGGTTTCCGGTGACCCGGTTGGCGGGCGCGGTGCTGCGCGAGGCGCTGGGCGCGGCCAACCATGCCAGCCACCTGGTGCTGAAGATCGACCTCGACGAGACCTGGCTGGCCGACGTGGGCTATGGCGACGGGCCTATCGAACCCTTTCAGCCGGGCGACGGCCCCTACGATCAGCGCGGCTTTGAGTTCGGCCGCGAGCGCACCGAGGACGGCTGGTGGCGCATGCGCAACCACCGCCACGCCCCGCGCAGCTTCGATGTGCGGCTCGAGCCCGCCGATGAGGCCGAACTGGCGGGCCGCTGTGTCCACCTGCAGACCGCGCCCACATCCGTGTTCGTGCAGAACGCCATCGTCCAGAGGCACACGCCCGACGGCCTGATCCTGCTGCGCAACCGCACCCTGCGCCATATCTGGCCGGACCGGACTGAGGAGCGGCTGGTGGAGGGGCCGGTGGAGTACGTCGCCGTCCTGCGCGATGTCTTCGGCCTGGACCTGCCCGAAGCCGAGGGCCTGTGGCCGCGCATCTGCGCCCAGCACGAGGCGGCCCTCGCCCCAGCTCCGGCCTGACGGTGGCCCGGATCGCCGCCGCCCAGACGCCGGAGTTTCGCGAGGATGTCGACGGCGCCCTCGCCCACGCGTCGGCCACAATCGACGAGGCGCACGCCCGCGGCGCTGCGTTGCTATGCTTCCCCGAGGGCTATCTGCAGGGCTACCTCACCGAGGAGGCGGCCGCCCGCCGCTGCGCCCTCGACCTCGCCTCGCCCGAGTTCGAGGCGGTGCTGGCCCGACTTCCCCGCTCTGGCCTTACCGTCGTCATGGGCCTGATCGAGCTGGACGCGGATCATCTGTTCAACACCGCAGTTGTGGTGTGCGACGGCGCCCTCCTCGGCCGCTATCGCAAAACCCACCTCCTCCGCGGCGAACGCGCCTTCACGCCGGGTGACGAGGCCCCGATCTTCCAAACCGGCGGCCTGAGGTTCGGGATCAACATCTGCTACGACACCAACTTCCCCGAAGCCGCCCGCAAGGTGGCCGACGGCGGCGCGCAGCTGATCGTCTGCCCGGCCAACAACATGATGCCGCGGCCTACCGCCGAGACATGGAAGCACGAGCACAATCGCGCCCGCGGCGCGCGCTGCATCGAGACCGGCCTGTGGCTCCTCTCCGCCGATGTCACCGGCGAACGCGACGGCCGCATCGCCTGGGGCCCAACGGCGGTGCTCGGTCCCACCGGGGCCGTCGCGGCCGAGCTGCCGCTGGGTGCGCCGGGATTGCTGGTGTTCGACCTGCCGGATTGAGCGGTGCGCCGGGGAGGTCGCCGCGAGCCCCCTCCCCGCCGTCATGGCCGGGCTTGTCCCGACCCATCCTGATGAGTCTGCCCCGCTGCAACGGGCTGGGTCGCCGGGACGAGCCCGGCGATGACGATCAGGTGCGCCGTCAGCCCGCCAGCGCCGCCTTGACCGCGGCGAGGCCGTCGGCGGCCTTAGAGCCGTCGGGGGCGCCGCCCTGGGCGAAGTCGGGGCGGCCGCCCCCGCCCTGGCCGCCCATCGCCTGGACGGCGGCCTTGGCGAGGTCGACGGCGCTGAGGCGGTCCTTGGCCGAGCCGGTCAGGGCCACGGTGACCGCCGCCTTGCCGCCCTCGACGCCCACCAGGGCGATGACCCCGTCGGCGATCTGCTTCTTGAATTCCTCCGCGATGGGCCGCAGGTCCTTGCCGCCGACCCCGTCCATGACACGCGCCAGCAGCTTGGTCCCGCCGACCTCCTCGATCTCGCCGCCGCCGCCGCCCGAGCCGCCGCCCATGGCCAGCTGGCGCTTGACGTCGCCGAGCTCCTTCTCCAGGCGCCGGCGCTGCGCCTCGAGCGCCTCGACGCGCGCCGCGACTTCCGAGACCGGCACCTTGAACTGCTCGGCCAGGTTCCGCGCCACCGCCGCCTGCTCCAGCAGGAAGCGCCGCGCGGATTCGCCGGTCAGCGCCTCGATGCGCCGCACGCCCGCCGCCACACCGCCTTCGGAGACGATCTTGAACAGGGCGATGTCGCCGGTGCGCGAGACGTGGGTGCCGCCGCACAACTCAACAGAGTAGGCGCCCTCGCCGGCCAGGGCGTGGCCGAGGGTCAGCACGCGGACGCTGTCGCCGTACTTCTCGCCGAACAGCGCCATGGCGCCGGCCTCGATGGCCGCCTCAGGCGCCATCACCTTGGTCTCGGCCGGCAGGTTCTGGCGGATCACCGCGTTCACCTCGGCCTCGAGGCGGTCGATCTCCTCGGCGGTCAGCGGCTGGCCGTGGCTGAAGTCGAAGCGGATGCGGTCGCCATCGACCATCTGGCCCTTCTGGCTGACGTGGTGGCCGAGCACGTTACGCAGGGCCGCGTGCAGCAGGTGGGTGGCCGAGTGGTTGGAGCGCGTGGAGGCGCGCCGCTCGGCGTCCACCGCCAGCCGCACCCGCGCGCCGGGCTTCAGCGTCCCCTCGATGACCTTCAGCACGTGTACGTGCAGGTCGCCGGCCTGCTTCTGGACATCGAGCACGCGGCCGTGGCCGCCGGGCCACTCGGCCTCGCCCTGGTCGCCCGCCTGGCCGCCGCTCTCGGCGTAGAACGGGGTGCGGTCGAAAATCGCCTGCACGGTCTGGCCGGCCTTCGCCTCGTCGATCTCCTGGCCCGCATCGACAAGGGCCAGAAGCTCGCCCATGTCCTCGACCTGGTCGTAGCCGCTGAACACGGTCGGCCCGAGCCGGTCGCGGATGGCGAACCACTCGGCCGATTGGGCGACGGCGCCGGAGCCGGTCCAGGCCTCGCGGGCCCGTTCGCGCTGCTCGCGCATGGCGGCCTCAAAGCCGTCGAGGTCGACGGTCAGGCCCTTGGCGCGGACCGCGTCCTGGGTCAGGTCGAGCGGGAAGCCGTAGGTGTCGTAGAGCTTGAACGCCGTCTCGCCGGAGAGCATGCCACCGGCTTCGAGCTTGGCTGTCGCCTCGTCGAGCAGGGCCATGCCGCGGCCGAGAGTGCGGCGGAACCGCTCCTCTTCCTGGCGCAGGGTCTCCTCGATGACCGGCTGGGCGCGCTTCAGCTCGGGGTAGGCGCCGCCCATCTGCTCGACGAGTGCGGGGACCAGGCGGTGCATCAAGGGCTCTTCGGCGCCCAGCAGGTGAGCGTGGCGCATAGCCCGGCGCATGATCCGGCGCAGCACGTAGCCGCGGCCCTCGTTGGACGGGCTGACGCCGTCGGCGATCAGGAAGCTGGTCGAACGCAGGTGGTCGGCGATCACCCGGTGCGAGGGCCCGTTCGCGCCGCCGCCGACGCCGCCGACAGCCTCGCGGCTCGCCTGGATCAGCGCGCGGAAGACGTCGACATCGTAGTTGTCGTGCACGCCCTGCATGACCGCCGCGATCCGCTCCAGCCCCATGCCGGTGTCGATCGACGGGCGCGGCAGGTCCACGCGCGAGCCGTCCAGGAACTGCTCATACTGCATGAAGACCAGGTTCCAGATCTCCACGAACCGGTCGCCGTCCTCGTCCGGGCTGCCGGGCGGGCCGCCGGCGATGTGCGCCCCGTGGTCGTAGAAGATCTCAGAACAGGGGCCGCAGGGGCCGGTGTCGCCCATGGACCAGAAGTTGTCGGCGGTGGCGATGCGGATGATCTTCTCGTCCGGCAGGCCGGCGATCTTCTTCCACAGGCCGTGGGCCTCGTCGTCGGTGTGGTAGACGGTGACCACCAGCCGCGCGGGGTCGAGCTTGAACTCCTTCGTCAGCAGCTCCCAGGCGTGGACGATCGCCCCTTCCTTGAAATAGTCGCCGAAGGAGAAATTCCCCAGCATCTCGAAGAAGGTGTGGTGGCGCGCCGTGTAGCCGACGTTGTCCAGGTCGTTGTGCTTGCCGCCGGCGCGCACCGACTTCTGCGACGAGGCCGCGCGCGGGGCCGGCGGGGTCTCGGCGCCGGTGAAGTAGTTCTTGAACGGCACCATGCCGGCGTTGACGAACAGCAGGGTGGGATCGTCCTTCGGCACCAGCGGCGCGGACGGGATGATCAGGTGGTCCTTCGACTTGAAGTAGTCGAGGAAGGTGCTGCGGATGTCGTTCAGACTGGCCATGGACGTCTTCTAAACCTTGGGCCGGAGAGGCGCACACCTCGGGCGTGCGGGCGCATCCGGAACGCGGCTGCTCTACGAAATTTGCTGCGGCGCGACAAAGGAAAAGGGGTGGCGGGCGGCGGAGCGCAAGGGGGCGGCTCGACGCCGCTTCCTCCACGCTCGTCCCGGCGTAGGCGAGGATCCAGATCAGAGGCTCCGCGGCGGATGGACGAGCGCCGCCTTTGCCTTGCAGGCGGTCCGGGACGACGTGACTAATTTGTGCGACATGACAGTAACCCCCATGCTCCGCATCCTCGGCCGGCCAACCTCGATCAACGTGCGCAAGGTGCTGTGGACGGCGGCCGAGATCGGCCTCGAGTTCGTCCACGAACCGCAGTGGGCGACGCCGGCGGCGCCGGCCGCGTCGCCGGCGTTCCGGCGGCTCAACCCCAACGGTCTCGTGCCGGTCATCGAGGACGAGGCGGGGGTACTGTGGGAGTCCAACACCATCTGCCGCTACCTGGCGCGCCGGCACGGGCGAGGCGACCTGCTGCCAGACGAGCCGGCGGCCCAGGCGCGGGTGGAGATGTGGATGGACTGGCAGGCGACGGAGCTGAACGGCGCCTGGCGCTACGTCTTCATGGCCCTGGGCCGGCGCGATCCGGCCTACGCCGATACGGACGAGATCGTCGCGGGGGCGCGGCGCTGGAACGAGGTCATGTCGCTGCTGGACGCCCAGCTCGCCGAGACCGGCGCGTTCGTCGCGGGGGCAAGCTTCACCTTGGCTGATATCGTGGTCGGCCTCTCCGTGCACCGCTGGCGGGCGACGCCGATGGAGCGGCCGCAGCTCTCGGCCGTGGAGGCCTACGTCGCCCGGCTGGCGGCGGAGACGCGGTTCTCGGATTTCGCGCGGCCCGAAACGCCGTAGTCCGGAAGGACCTCTCGCCCGCCTCGCCGGCAGAGGGTTGGGTGAGTCAGGCCCAGGCGCGGAGGTGGATTCCAACGCTCCCGCGGCGCAGGCGCCCCCCTCACCCAACCCTCTCCCCCGCCGCGCGGGGCGGCGGGGAGACGTCCAAGTAAAAGAAAGGGCGTCCGCCCTTGCAGGAGGCGAACGCCCTTTCCCGCCGCCGGCTGCGCGGGGTCTTTGAGAACTGCCGGACGGGGTTGGCGGTAGCGCCCGGCAGGTCTTCGGGGTTGCAGCGGCGGCGGGATCTCCGCGGGGAGGAGATCTATTCTTCGTCGCCCTCAGGGCCGCCGACGAGGAGCTCTTCCTCGATCTTGGTGGCGTTGCCGCGCACCGCCTTCTCGATATCGGCGGCGATGTCGGGGTTGTTCTTCAGGAACTCGCGGACGTTGTCGCGGCCCTGACCGATCCGCTGGCTGTTGTAGGAGAACCAGGAGCCGGACTTGTCGATCACTCCGGCCTTGACGCCCAGGTCGATGATCTCGCCCAGCTTGGAGATCCCCTCGCCGTACATGATGTCGAACTCGACCTCGCGGAACGGCGGGGCGACCTTGTTCTTGACCACCTTCACCCGGACGTTGTTGCCGATGATCTCGTCGCGCACCTTGACCGAGCCGGTGCGGCGGATGTCCAGGCGCACCGAGGCGTAGAACTTCAGGGCGTTGCCGCCCGTGGTCGTCTCGGGGCTGCCGTACATCACCCCGATCTTCATGCGGATCTGGTTGATGAAGATCACCAGCGTCCCCGATTTGGAGATCGAGGCGGTGAGCTTGCGCAGCGCCTGGCTCATCAGCCGCGCCTGCAGGCCGGGCAGGGAATCGCCCATTTCGCCCTCGATCTCGGCCTTGGGCGTCAGCGCCGCCACCGAGTCGATGACGATGATGTCCACCGCGCCCGAGCGCACCAGGGTGTCGGTGATCTCCAGCGCCTGTTCGCCGGTGTCGGGCTGGGAGACCAAGAGGTCGTCCAGATTGACCCCGAGTTTGTGGGCGTAGGAGGGATCGAGCGCGTGCTCGGCGTCGACGAAGGCGGCGGTGCCGCCGGCCTTCTGCACCTCGGCGACCACGTGCAGGGCCAGCGTCGTCTTGCCAGAGCTCTCGGGGCCGTAGACCTCGACGATCCGCCCCTTGGGCAGGCCGCCGATGCCCAGCGCCAGATCGAGGCCGAGCGAGCCGGTGGAGACCGATTCGATCTCCACGATCTTGCCCTTGTCGCCCAGCTTCATCACCGAGCCCTTGCCGAACGCCCGGTCGATCTGCGCCAGCGCCGCCTCGAGGGCGCGCTGCTTGTCTCCGTCTTCTCTGCCCACGAGCTTCAACGCCGACTGACTCATTTGAAGGAGCCTCCCTTATCCCACGATTCCGCCAACCCGACCGGGGCTAAGGTGGCTTTTCCCGCCGCCCGTCGATGGACTCATTGGTACGCGGTTTGTTCTCGGTTCGCAAGATGTTCTATTTTGCAGATGCGTCCGCTTCTGACGTGCTTGCCTCTCGCTGGCGCGCGTGCACTTTGCCTCCGCCGAATGGGGACGGGTCACATGCATACGGGAAGCTGTCTTTGCGGAGCGGTCCGCTTCGAAGTCGAGGGGCCGCTGGCGCCCATCCAGCTGTGCTGCTGCGGACAGTGCCGCAAGGCGCAGGGCTCCGCGTTCGGGGCGAACATCCCGGTGGCGCGCTCGAACTTCCGCCTGCTGAGCGGTGATTCCGAGCTCAAGGAGCACCGCGCCTCGCCAGGCAAGCGGCGGGTGTTCTGTGGCGCTTGCGGCAGCCCGGTGTTCAGCCAGCGGGACGAGACGCCGCAGGTGCTGCGGCTGCGGGCCGGGCTGCTGGACGAGCCGGTGGAGGCCAGTCCCGCCTTCTACTTCTACACCGCCTCCAAGGCGGCCTGGTGGCCGCCTCACGCGGAGCTGCCTCAATACCCGGGGGAGGCGCCCGCCTGAAGCGCGGCCAGAACCCTTGAGGCGCCGAGGCGTTGAAGGACCCTGACTCGCGGGGGCGGCTTCATGAAGGCCGGTTCCCGAAGAGCGGGCGCCGGCCGCAGAGGAGAGGTGATCCGATGCGCAAGACGCTCGCCATCGCCGCGGCCGCCGTACTGATCCCTTCGGCTGCGCTGGCGGAAGAGAAGGAAAAGCCTGGGGTGGTCGACAGCTTGGGCGCCGCCGTCGGCGGGGCGCTGGGCTACACCGCCGGCGCGGCCGGCGGCCCCCTCGGCAGCGCCGTGGGCGGCTTGGCCGGCCAGTCGATCGGCAAGGGCCTGGTTGGCGGGGTGAAGAAGCTGTTCGGCATGGACAAGAAGCCGAAGACCGCCGAAACGCCCGCCCCCACCAACGTGGCCGAACTCTCGCCGCCGGCCGACGGCGCGCCCGCGACGCTGGACGATCTGGAGGCCTCTGGCGGTGCGCCGGCCGCCGCCGAGGCCGGCCAACCGGCCGCGGCGGAGGTCGAGGCGGCGCCCGAAGCCCAGCCCGAGCTCATCCCGGCGCCCGCCCCCGCAACGCTCGACGGCGGCCCGCCGCAGGCGGTCCCAGCGACCTAGCTTGGATGACTGGTTGGGCGTAGCCGTCCCTGTCACCCGCCTCTAACGGATGACCAGCGGCTTGGACGGATAGCGGCCTGCGATGATGTCCGGGAGAAGCTCGCGCAGGGCGAGCGGGTAGACGTCGTCGGGGCAGGCCAACAGCTCTTCGAGGCTCCACCAGCGGATGTCGTCCACGAGGCTGACCTCGTGCGGCTCCCAGGCGTCTCGGCAGGGCTCGCCGCCTCGGCAGCGGGCGACGAGGTAGTGCTCCTGGAACATCACCAGCTCGCCACCCACCAGCCGCTGGGGCGTGGTGCGCCGCCAGACCACCGGCCCGAGCTCGACGTCGGTGAAGCCGGTCTCCTCCACCACCTCCCGCGCCGCCGCCTCGTGCACGCTCTCGCCGGGCTCGGCGCCTCCGCCGACCGTGAACCAGGCGCCCGGCGCGTCCGGCCCGGTCGGCAGGCGGCCCTTCATCAGCAGCAGCCGGCCTGCGGCGTCGAACAGCAGGATGCGGGCGGTGAGTCGATCGCGCATGGGCGGGGAGCATGTCCCGCCCTCGCCGCGCGCGGAAGGGGCGCGCAGCGCCGGCGCCCGAGCCGGTTGAGCGTTTCGGAAAATTCTCGCCCCAAACACGGCATTAAGCCTCACGCTGCATAGTCACGGTATCTGGGGAGGAAGGGAGCCGCGCTTGAACGCTGGCCTGTCACGGTTCGTCGGCTTCGCGTTCGCGAGCGCCGACCTGCTCATCGAGATCGCCCCCGATGGGCGGATCGCCTTCGCCGCCGGGGCCGCCGAGGCCCTCTCCGGCGCCCCGGACGTCCAGCTGGTGGGACGGCTGTGGTCGGAGTTCATCGACGACTACGACCGCTGCATGGCCGAGGCCCTGTTCAAGGGGCTGAGGGACGGACTGCGGGGCGGGCCGGTGGTGGTCCGGCTGGCGCAAGGCGCCGGCGGCGCCGAGCGCGCCGCCGCGCTCAGCGCCTTCCGACTGCCGCAGAACGAGGGGGCGATCTCCTGCGCGCTCACCCGAGCGACGCCGCCGCCGCGCACCGCCGACCGCGGCCTGCACAGCAAGGACAGCTTCGAGCAGGTCACCGCGACTCTGTTCGAAAGCGCCAAGACCACCGGACTCGAGCTGGAGCTCGCCCTCGTCGAGCTCTCCGGCCTGACCAGCGCCCGCGGGACGCAGGGCGAGATGGACCAGGAGCTGGCCGGCCTGCTACGGGCCCACTCACACGGCGGCTCGGCCGCCGCCGAGCTGGGCGAGGACCGCTTCGCCCTTGTGCGCCCGCGCGGCGAGAGCCCCGACGCCCTGGCGCGCCGCCTGCTGCGGCTGCTGGGCGTGGAGGAGGACGCCGTCACCCCCGCCGGCCAGGCCATGTCGCTGACCGGCGAGGCCTCGCCCAACCAGGTGATCCGCGCCATCCGCTACGCCGTCGACAGCTTCATCGCCGACGGGCTGGACGCGGCGGTCCCGGCCAGCCTCTCCCAGGCGGTGACAGATTCCGTCCGCCGCACCGCCATGGAGGTGGGCGCCCTGGGCCAGGCGCTGGCCGAAAAGCAGTTCCGCCTCGTCTACCAGCCGGTGATCAACCTGAAGGCCGGCGGGGCGGTGCACCATCACGAGGTGCTGGTCCGCTTCGGCCAGGACGAGAGCCCCTTCCCGATGATCCGAATGGCCGAGGAGCTCGACCTGATCGAGAGCCTGGACCTGGCGGTGGTCGAGCAGACGATCGCCCAGCTGGTCGCCTCGCCCGGCCTGAAGCTGGCGGTCAACATGTCCGGCCGCACGGCCCAGTCCGGCAGCTTCGTCGCCAAGGTCGCCGCGATGATCGCCGGCAGCCCCACGGCGCGCGACCGGCTGCTGTTTGAGCTGACCGAGAGCGCGGCGATCACCGACATGCCGCTCGCCCAGTCGAACCTGCAGCTGCTGCGCGAGGAAGGCTGCAAGATCTGCCTCGACGACTTCGGGGCCGGGGCGGCCTCGCTGGCCTACGTCCAGCAGCTGCCGCTGGACTTCGTGAAGATCGACGGGCGCTACATCAAGGAGCTGCAGCACGGCGGGCGGGAGACCACCTTCATCCGCCACCTGGTGCGGATGTGCGCCGAGCTGGGGGTCGGAACCGTCGCCGAAATGGTCGAGACCAAGGCCGCCGAGCAGGCCGTGCGCCAGGCCGGCGTGGACCTGGCCCAGGGATACCTCTACGGCGCCCCTTCCGACGAACCCATCCGCCTGCAGGCCCGCCCGCCGGCGATACGGCCCGGGCTGAAGCGGGCGGCGGGGTAGCGTCTAGACCGCCCCGCCCTCGCTCCAGTCGGCGACGCGGCGTTCAAGCACGGTCAGGGGCACTGAGCCGCTCGCCAGGGCCATGTCGTGGAAGGCGCGCAGGTCGAACCTTGCGCCCATCTTCGCCTTGGCCGCCTCGCGCAGGCGCAGCCAGGTGAGCTTGCCGACCATGTAGCTGCAGGCCTGGCCCGGCCATACGCAATAGCGCTCGATCTCGGTGGTGGCGGCGCTGGTCGGCGAGCCGTCGATGCTGGTCATCGTCTCGATGGCCTTCTCACGGCTCCAGCGCTTGGCGTGCAGTCCGGTGTCGACCACCAGCCGCGCCGAGCGGAACAGCGACGACTGCAGATAGCCGATCTCGCCCAGCGGATCGTCCTCGTAGACGCCCATCTCCCGGGCCAGCTCTTCGGCGTAAAGGGCCCAGCCCTCGCCGTAGGCCGACAGGAAGGTGGCGCGCCGGATCATCGGCAGCTCGGTCTCCTGCTGGATCGCCAGGTGCATGTGATGGCCCGGCACGGCCTCGTGGTAGGTGAGCGTCGGCAGGGTCCACTTGGGGTACTCGGCCGTGTCGCGCAGGTTGATCCAGTAGATCCCGGGCCGCGAACCATCGAGGGTGGGCTGGTTGTAGTAGCCGCCCGGCGCCCCGGCCTCGATGAAGGTCGGCACGCGGCGCACCTCGACGGGAGCCTTGGGCAGCCGGCCGAACACCTCCGGCAGGCGGGCCATCATCGCCTTCACCTGGGCGTTCAGGTCCTCGATCAGCTTCTCCTTGGCGGGGTCGGTGTTGGGGTAGTGGTGCTTGGGATCGTCGTAGAGGGCGCGGATCCGCTGTCCCACCGTGCCCTGGGTCATGCCCAGCTTGCGCAGCAGCACCTCGGCGCGGTCGGAAAGTCGGCGGGACTCGTCCAGGCCCATCTGGTGGATCTCGTCCGGCGTCATCCGGGTGGTCGTCGAGGCCTGCGAGGCGTGGGCGTAATAGGCCTCGCCGTCCGGCAGGCGCCACACGCCGGCGTCATGAACGGCGCGCGGCTTCAACCCCTCCATGAAGGCGATCTGACGGTCGAGGGCGGGGACGACCTTGCTCGAATAGATCTTCGCCGCCTGGGCCGCGTAGTCGCCGGCGATCCTCTTCTCCCGGGCGCGGTTCGCGACCGAGGTGACAAGTGGCGACGTCTGCGGGGCGACCTTCAGCGCACGCATCTGCTGCAGCGAGCGCTCGATGACGAAGTCCGGCGGGACGACGCCGAGGCCCACGTCGCGTCGGGCCCGCTCGGCCTCCTGGTCCATCACCGTGGCGTAGGCCTCCAGGCGGGCGAGGTAGGCGTCCGCGTCGGCCTTGGTCTCGATGGTGTGCTGGGTGCCCAGGAAGTCGGGGATCGATCGATAGGCGCCGGTCAGCTGGCTGAGGACGTAGGGTTGGCCCGCCCCGCCATTGCCGTAGGCGAACCGCTTGTTGGCCGCGTCGCTGCGCTCCAGACCATCGAGCACCGCGTCGTAGTTGACCGCCGCCATGCCGGTGAGCGGCGCGCGGGGGATGGCCTTGAGCCGCCGCAGCTGACTCTCGAGCTGCGCCTTGTCGCGCTCCAGCTCGGCGATGGACCGATCGTCCAGCTGGGCCTTGGCGGTGGCGCGGACGCCTTTGTCGACGCCGAGCTGGGTGGCGAGCTCGGGCGAGTCGTCCAGCGCCTCCTGGAAGAAGGTCTCGAGCAGCGCGTCGAGCTGGGCCTGAGGCGTCCCGGCCGGCGCAGGCTGGGCCAGCGCAGGCGCGGCGGCGGAGCCGGCCAGCGCGGCGGCGGTGACGAGGAGATGGCGGCGGTTCAGCACTTCGGCGGGCCCCAGCATGTTACCGATGTTACGGTCGCAGGCTTGGCGCAGCCGCCCGCGCACGGCAAGCGTGCGCGGGTTAAATCGCTGTAATCCGCCGCCTATTCGGCCGGCCGCGGCGGCGCTTGGGGCGGCGTTCCGCCCCCGCCCAGCGGCTCGGGCGCATCCTCGGCGCCCTGAACGGCCGCCGCCGCCACGGCGGCCGTGGGCCGGCGCGCGGCGAGCGCGGCCTTGGTGGCTTCATAGGATTGCCGGTTGATGCCGTACTTGGCGTAAAACAGCGCCGCGAGCAGGCCCGGCACGCCGCCAATCACCCCGTCCCAGAGAGCGAGGTTCCAGACGATCTCGTCTGGCACCAGCCCCGGCTTTGCCTTGGTTGGGAAGGCGATGATGGTCAGCACCAGCCCCCCAATGAAGGCGCCTACGGCCTGGTCCACCTTGGCGAACAGCGCCCGGGTCGAATAGAGCACCCCCTCCTGGCGCAGGCCGAACCTCAGTTCGTTCTGGTCGGCGATGTCGGCCAGCGCCGACATGACGCTGATCGAGAGCACGCTGACCGCGCCGTAGCCCAGGGCGGCGATGGCGATCAGGATAGCCAGCAGGCCTGGCGTTTCCGGGGTGAGGATTCCCATCCCGCCGAGCACCACCGGCAGGCCAGGAATGACGGCGTAGAGGATGCAGGCGACGATCATCGTCAACCGCTTGTCGAACCTGCCGTGCAGGCGGGCGGCGACCACGAAGGCGGTGAAGTAGCCCGCGAAGGAGCCGATCACGAACCAGCGGATCTGCTCCGACCCGAGCTCCCAGTAGAAGGTGTTGACGTACAGGTGCAGCGTTTGGCGCAGCCCGATCATCACCGACAGGAAGAAGTAGCCGACCAGCAGCCAGACGTAGTTTCGGTTCCGGAACGCCTTGCCGACGTCCTTGAAGAACTCGAACGGGGTCCAGCCGGGCTGTTCCGGCGGCGGCTTCGGCAGCAGGGGTATCCGGTCGCGGGTGAACCAGGCAGATCCGAAGAGCACCGCCAGCGCCACAGCGCCCATCACCAGCGAATAGGGGGCGTAGGGCTCAGGGTTCAGCAGGCCACGCGGATACTCGGGCGTGTCGACAAAGAAGTAGCTGAGCGCGATCCAGCTGGTCGCCGCCCCGCCTGCCCAGGCGAAGAAGCTGTTGTAGCTCATCACCTTCGACCGCTCGGTGTAGTCGCGGGAAAGCTCGCCGCCGAGGGCCAGGTGGGGCGTGTGGTAGAAGGTCATCGCCTGCCGAAGCAGGATCACCGTCAGCATGAACCAGGCGAACAGCGCTCCCTGAGACAGGCCGTCCGGCGGATTGAAGATGGCGATGAACGACAGGACGATCGGGATCGGCGCCCAGAACATGTAGAGGTGGCGCCGGCCCCACTTCGACCGGGTGCGGTCCGAGAGCGACCCCACCACCGGGTCCGACAGGCCGTCGAGGATCAGGCTCGCCGAGACCGCCAGGCCCGCCAGGTGCCCGGGCAGCCCGAGCACCTGGTTGTAGTAGAGCATCGCAAACTGGCTGACCGTGTAGAGGGCGATCGTCTCGGCGCCGCTGCCGAGGCCAAAGGCCAGCTTGGTCTTGAAGGGGAGCCGGTCCGCGCCGGCGACCTGGGTGCTGCTCACGGGACGGCTCCTCCTTCGTTTTCTGTTTTAAGGCCGGCGGGTCATGCCTGACCGGGCGAGGGCTTGAGCCCCCCGGGCGTATCAAGCGTGCTGCCGACGTCCTCGACAGCCAGCACGCCCGTGACGGTCGGCGCGATCGGCTCCTGCCGCCGGCGCTCGGCCAGCGCGGCCTTGGTGGCCTCGTAGGTGCTGCGCGTGATGTTGTACTTGGCGTAGAACACGACCGCGAGCACGCCTGGGATCATCGCGATCAGGCCGTCCCAGAGCACGAGGTTGTAGAGAACGTCATCGGGCACTGTGCCGGGCTCGGCCTTCGGCGGGAAGGCGATCAGGCCGAGAACCACGCCGGCCAGCGCCGTGCCGATGGCCGCGTCGATCTTCGCGAACAGCGAGCGGGTGGCGTAGAGCACCCCCTCCTGCCGAACGCCGAACTTCAGCTCGTTCTCGTCGGCGATGTCGGCCAGCGCCGACATCATGGAGATGGTCATCACGCTGACGGCGCCCCAGCTGAAGATGGTGGAGGCGATCAGGATCGGCAGGATGCCCGGCGTGGTCGGGGTCAGGATGCCCATCATGCCCAGCACCAGCGGCACGGCGGGGGCGACGGCGTAGACGATCGCCGAGACGATCATCGTCTTCTTCTTGTCGTACTTGCCGTGCAGCCGCGCCGAGACGACGAAGGCGGTCAGGAAGCCGAAGAAGCTGCCGATGACGAAATAGCTGAGGTCGTGGGTCGAGAGCTCCCAGTAGGAGGTGTTGGTGTAGATGTGCAGGCCGTTCCGCAGGCCCACCATCAGGGAGACGAAGAAGTAGCCGATGATCAGCCAGACGTAGTTGATGTTGCTCAGCGCCTTCTTGATGTCGCCGAAGAACTCGAGCGGATTCCAGCGCGGCATGTCGGCCGGCGCCTTGGGCATGTGCGGGATGCGGTCGCGCGTGAACCAGGCCGAGGCGTAGAGGATCACCATGGCGATGACGCCCATGGTGATGGAGTACGGCACGTAAGGCTCGGGATTGAGCAGGCCGTTCTGGTACTCATCGGTCTTGGGGAAATAGAGGCGCAGGGCGATCCAGTAGGTCGCCGCGCCGCCCGCCCAGGCGAAGAAGCTGTTGTAGCTCATCACCTTCGACCGCTCGGTGTAGTCGCTCGACAGCTCCCCGCCGAGCGCCAGGTGAGGCGTGTGGTAGAAGGTCATGGCGATCCGCAGCGCCGCGATGCTGACCAGGAACCAGGTGAACAGGCCCCACTCGCCCAGGCCCGCCGGCGGATTGAACACCGCGATGAACGACAGCGCGATCGGGATCGGCGCGAAGAACATGTAGAGGTGGCGGCGGCCCCACTTCGATTTCGTGCGATCGGAGAGCGACCCGGCGATCGGGTCGGCGAAGCCGTCGAGGACCAGGCTGGCCGATGCCGCCAGGGCCGCGAGTCCGGGATCGAGGCCGCGGACTTGGTAGTAATAGAAGATGGCGAACTGGGCGATCGCGTAGAGGCAGATCGATTCCGCCCCGCTACCGATCCCGAACGCAAGCTTGGTTTTCATAGGCAGCCGAGATGCGCCGCCGCTCGCAGTATGACTCAAAACAATACCTCCCGGGGCGCCTCTTGGTGCGCCGATCAATTCCCCTAGGAATGATGATCCGGAGGGCCTCGTCAACGGGCGAGGCGTTTCGCCCGCGACACGCGCTTCCCGCAGGGTCCTCTTCATGCCGCTCCCGCCTGGCGGCGGGAAAGGAAGGAGCCGTCTACGCCGCCTTCTGGAGTTCGAGCTTCACGCGCTCGGCCAGCGTCTTGATGTCGATCGGCTTGGGCAGGAAGGAGATGTTGTCCTCGCCTTCCAGCAGGTCGGAGAACTCGCTCTCGGCGTAGCCGGAGATGAACATCACTGGGGCGGAGCCGAGATAGACGCGAGCGTGCTTGAGGAGGTCCGGCCCCTGCATGCCCGGCATGACGACGTCGGAGATCATCAGGTCGATCTCGCCGGCGTGCTGTTCGGCCAGCTCCAGGGCCTCTTCGCCGGACGCCGCCTCGATGACCTCGTAGCCGCGGGCGCGGAGCAGCTTGGCGGCGACGCCGCGCACCGCGTCCTCGTCCTCGACGAACAGGATCTTGCCGGCGCCCGAGAGGTCCCGGGCGACCGGGCGGGCCTTGACGGGCGCGGGCGCCGGGTTCGCCGAGGGCAGCGGCACGTGCACCGGCAGGAAGATGCGGAAGGCCGCGCCCTGGCCCGGTTTGGTGTGGACGCTGATCCAGCCGTCCGACTGCTTGACGATGCCATAGACCGTGGCCAGGCCCAGGCCCGTCCCCTCGCCCACCGGCTTGGTGGTGAAGAACGGGTCGAAGATCTTGTCCATCACCTCGGGCGGGATGCCGGGGCCGTCGTCGGCCACCTCGATCAGCGCCTGGTCGCCCTTGGCGGCGGCGAAGCCCATGGCCTGCGCCTGGGCCTCGGTCAGGCGGGCGGTGCGGATGCTGACCGTGCCGCCGCCCTGGGCGCGCACGGCGTCGCGGGCGTTGACGGCAAGGTTCATCACCGCGGTCTCGAGCTGGCTGCGGTCGGCCTTCACCTGCGGCAGGTCGCGGCCGTACTCGGTCTTGAGGTTGACGTCCTCGTAGAGCACCCGCCGCAGCAGCACCTCGAACTCGGAGATCAGCTCGCCGAGGTCGAGCACCTCTCGCTGCACCGTCTGCTTGCGCGAGAAGGCCAGCAGCTTGCGCACCAGGTCGGCGGCTCGGGCCGAGGTCTGGCGGATCTCGTTCAGCCCCTCGTAGCTCGGGTCGCCCACCGGGTGGCGGGAGGCCAGCACGTCCAGCTGCATGAAGATGGCGGTGAGCAGGTTGTTGAAGTCGTGGGCGACGCCGCCGGCCAGCTGGCCGATGGCCTGCATCTTCTGGCTCTGGGCCAGCTGCAGCTCGATCTGCTTCTGGGCCGAGACGTCCACGAGGTAGGCCACCCAGCGGCCGTCGCTCTTGGCCAGGTACAGGTGGGCGATGCGGGCCGGGTCGCTGGCAAGCCGCACCTCGAGGGCGCCCTGGGTCCCGTCCTTCAGCTTCTGGGCCGCATCGGCCCGCGAGGCGGGCTCGATCAGCTCGCCGAACACCTGGCCGGGCGCGCCGCCGCCGGCCACGGCGGCCAGCGCCGGGTTGGCCTCGACAATGGCCGCGGCGAAGGGGTCCTCCCCCTCCAGCAGCGCGGCGCCGAACGGCGAGGCGGCGGCGAAGGCGTCCAGCACCTTTGGCGGCGGCGGGCTGGCGGAGGCGACAGCTTCGATCACCGCCATGGCCTTGGCCGGCAGGCGCAGCGGCTCGGGGCCGCCGGCCAGCAGCCGCACCAGGAACCGGCGCGCCCCGGCGGGGGTGATCTCCGCCAGCCGGTCCTCGCCGGCGATCTTCAGGCTGGCGCGGCCGGTCTCGCCGCGGCGGGCGGCGGCCAGGCCGGCGAACAGGCCCGTGCCGCTGGCGCCGTTCTTCGGCAGCCGCGGGGCCATGCCGACGGTGTTGCGCCAGGCGCCGTTGCAGGCGTGGATCCGCCCATCGGCGGCGACCAGCGCGGTGGGCTCGGGCAGCGACTCCAGCAGCGCCTCGGGGCTGAGCTCGGGGTCGTTCGCCGGCTCGGCCGGGTTGCGAAGAGCCAGCAGGCCCAGGCAGGCGACGCCCGCCAGACCGACCACCAGCATCAGGCTGGCGGCGGTGACCGGAGCGACCAGCACCGGCGCCGCCGCACACAGGGCCGCGACCCCGAAGAACAGGCCGATCAGCCAGTTCAGGGCGCTGCTCTTGCGCCTGGGGCGCGCTGCGCTTGCGGCGTTCGCCATTCCGGACCGTCGGCTCTCCTTGAAGGCCGGGGCTGCCAGCCCCTCCGAATCACGCATCGATCATACTCTCACAGTCCGCGGGCCCCACGCTTTCGTGCGGCGGCCATCACGAAGCCGATGACCTTAGCCACCGCCTCGTAGTGTTTCGGGGGAATCTGCTCGTCGATCTCGACAGCGGCGTAGAGGGCCCGGGCCAGCGGGGGATCCTCCACCACCGGCACCCCGGCGTCCTTGGCGACATCTCGGATCTTCAGGGCCAGCGTGTCCAGGCCCTTGGCGACGCAGGTGGGCGCGCCGGCCTCGCCGGCCTCGTACTTCAGCGCCACCGCGAAGTGGGTCGGGTTCATGATCACCACGGTGGCCTCGGGCACCGCCGCCATCATCCGCCGGCGCGAGCGCTGGATGCGCAGCTGCCGCTGGCGGGCTTTCACGTGCGGGTCGCCTTCGGACTGCTTGAACTCGTCCTTCAGCTCCTCCTTGGTCATCCGCATCTTCGCCATGAACCGCTGACGCTGCCAGAACCAGTCGATGCCGGTGATGACCGCCAGCAGCACGGCCACGGCGAACACCAGCCGCCGCATCAGGTCGGCCGCCAGCGGCAGGATGGCCGTGGGCGAGATGCGGGCCAGGGTCTGCAGCTCGTCGTAACGGGGGTTCACCGCCCACCACGCGACCGCGGCGACGAGCAGGATCTTCAGGATCGTTTTGACGAAGTTGAACAGGCCGTCCGGGCCGAAGATCCGCTTCATCCCCTGCAGGGGCGAGAGCTTCTTCCAGTCGAACTTCAGCTTGTCCGGAGTGAACAGGAAGCCGTGCTGAACCAGGTTGCCGGCCGCGGCGGCGACCGCCGCGGTCGCCAGCACCGCCAGCAGCGCCGGCGCGCCGAGCTGCATGGCCTGGGCGAGGAGTTGGACGCCGGCTTGGCCGTCCAGAGACATGGTCCCGGCCTCGGCGATGTAGCTGCGAAGCCCGACGGCCAAGTCTCGCGCCAGGGGCCCGCCCATCCCCGCCATGACGCTCGCCGCGGCCAGGAGCGCGGCCAGGGGCGCCAAGTCCTGCGACTTGACGACATCGCCCTTCTCCCGCGCCTTCTGGAGCTTCT
>NZ_DATAGM010000423.1:0-5033 GCF_036263695.1 Phenylobacterium sp. | reverse complement strand
GCCCGTGCGCTAATCGATGTCGCCTACCGCAAGCGCAGAGCTTGCATCGCGCCCGACGAAGAAGCCTCGAAAGAAGCCGCGCGCCAGGACGGTGGCCCAAAAGAGCCGCGCGCGCCGTTGGAGAAGCCGTAGGGCTCCGTCGGCAGACCGATCGGAAGCGTATTGAGCCGTCCGTCACCGTTGCGGTCGTGATAGGCCATTATCGCATACCGCCCCGGCGGAAGGTCCGCGAACGTCGCCCGTGCAGCCGGTTGCGTCACCTCGATCACGGCCCGACGCACAGGCGCTTTCCGCGCCCGCCAGGCCGCATCGCTGTCGAAGACCGCGACGACCAGCGAGCCGCGAGGCTCCAGGGCCTCCGCGAGCACCGTCAGGCCCGCCGCTTCTGAGGGGCCGGCAGACGCGACGAGCATGCCGCACAGAGTGACGAGGCGTACGAGATTGCGTCGGGACATCGACGCCACGCTAGCACGAGCCGCTGCGACCCTCACGCCGCGCTCGGCCGCGCCTCCTGCACCAGCAGCGCGTGGATGGCGTCGGCGCTGCGCGCCTTACGCAGATGCTCCCGCAACTCCGCGTGCCGCAGCAGCCGCGACACCCGCGCCAGGGCCCGCAGGTGCTCTGCCCCCGCGTTCGGCGGGGCGAATAGGGCGAAGACGAGGTCGACGGGTTGGTCGTCGATAGCCTCGAACTCGATCGGCTGCTCCAGGCGCACGAAGACGCCGCGCATGCGCTCGACGCCATCGAGGCGGGCGTGGGGGGCGGCGACGCCGTGGCCGACGCCGGTGGAGCTGGCCTGCTCGCGCTCCATCAGCGCGTCGAACACCTTGGCCGCGTCCAGGCCCAGGTTGCGGGCCGCCAGGTCCGCGATGCGTGAAAGCGCCTGACGCTTGTCAGCCGCCTTCACGCGGATCGCGATGGCGTTCCGGTCCAGGATGTCGCCGATCTGCAAACTCATAGCTCTGCCCAGTCCAGCCGCCCAATCTGCGGCGGAACGCGCGGCGAGCCTTAAGGGTTCGCTGCGGCGCTCTCCGCCCCGTTCCCGCTCCCGTTCACGGACTTTGCGCGTTCGGGGTCGATCCAGCCGATATTTCCGTCGGGGCGGCGATATACCACGGACAATCCGCCGTGCGCGGCGTTCCTGAACACGATTGTGGGAGAATCGGTCAAGTCCAGTTCGGCCGCCGCCATCGAAACGGTCAGCGTCCGGATCGGGCGTTCCATCTCGGCGATGACGACCGGTTCGGGGTGGTCGGCGCCGCCCTCCTCCTCGTCGTCCTCCTCCTCCTCGATGCCGACGTCCGGATTGGCCGTCTGCAGCACGAAGTATGCGGTGGTCTCGGCCTGTTTGGCCTGGGCCTGGATGTGGTGGTCCTTCAGTTTGCGCTTGTAGCGGCGGATGCGTTTCTCCATCCGCTCGCGCGCCGCGTCGAAGGCGGAATGGGCGTCGCCGCCGACCCCGTGGGTCTGCAGGTGCGCGCCCGAGGCCAGGGTGACGGCGCAGTCGACCTTGAAGGAATGACCTTCGCGGCTGACCACCACGTCGGCGCCCCCGCCTCTATCGAAATACCTCCCGATGCTGGTGGAAAGTTCGTCGGAGACCCGCGTACGCAGGGAATCGCCGACATCGACATGCTTGCCGGTGACAGAGACTTGCATGGGCCAATCAACGCGCCCGGCCCGGTATGGTGTCAAGCGGCGCCGAAAAGATGCAGCAGCTTCTGCACAGCCAGCACGACGGCGCCCGCCATCAGCGCCAGGACGCCTACACTAATGGCCGCCAGCAGGTAGCCGATCAGCGCCAGGACGCCGTCGCGCTGGACCAGCGACAGGGCCAGCACCCCGACCGCCGCAGCCGGCAGCATGTTGGCCCCGAAGATCGGCAGGATCAGCACCAGGGCCAGCAGGGTGCAGACGACGCCGATCATCCGATCGCCCACCGGCCCGAACATGAACGGCAGCCGGGGGCGGGAGAACCGCTCGGCCCGCTCCACGAAGGGCAGCATGCGCCCGAAGGTGGCGGCCAGCGCCGCGCCGGTGATCTTGCGGCTGGCCAGGCCCCTTGGGATCCAGGGCGCCTGGACGCCGAGGGCCACCTGCGGCGCCAGCAACACCAGCGGCGCTCCGAGCACCGTCGAGGAGCCTGGCGGCAGCGGCAGCAGGTTGGGGGTGGAGAACAGGAACAGCACCGCGCCGAAGGCGCGCCGGCCGAACCGGCGCACGATCTGGCCGATGGTCATCTCGGCCTCCGGGTCGGCGCACAGTTCGCGCAGTATCGCCGAGATGCTGGCGGTCTTGTCCGTCTCGGGATCGGCCATCGATACTCCGGCCGGCGGCGGCCACTGTCGCGCGGGCCCAGTTGCATCGCGCGCCCCGTTCGTCTAAGGCCCAGCCATGGCTCGTCAAGCGACCAAGCGCACGATTAAGACCATCACGCCTCGGGGCGTGGGGGTTTGTGCGCGCGCCTAGGCGCTCCACCCCACCGACCCCGCCGGCAGGACGGGGTCGCTTCCAGAACGAGAAGAACCCGCCTCCCGGCTGAACAGCCCAAGGAGACAGGTTCAGATGCTTCAATCCCCAGGACTTCAGGCCGGCCAGCGGGCCGCCAACGTCGCCATCGTCGGCGCCACCGGCGCGGTGGGCGTCGAGCTGATCGGCTGCCTGCAGCGGCGCGGCTTCCCCACCGCCTCCCTGCGCCTCCTGGCCTCCGAACGCTCGGCCGGCCGGCGGATCGGCGAGCATGTGGTGGAGGCGGTCTCGCTGGACGCCTTCGCCGGCGTGGACGTGGCCTTCTTCTCGGCCGGCGCCGGCGTCAGCCGGGCCTACGCGCCGATCGCGGCGGCCCAGGGCGCGCTGGTGGTCGACAACTCCTCGGCCTTCCGGATGGACCCGAACGTCGCCCTGGTGGTGCCGGAAGTGAACGCTGGCGACCTGCCGGCCGGGCCGGGCATCGTCGCCAACCCCAATTGCGTGACCGCCGTCTCGGTGATGGCGCTCGGGCCGCTCAGGGCGCTCGGCGGGATCACCCGGGTGATCGGCGCGACCTACCAGTCGGCGTCCGGGGCCGGGGCTGCGGCCATGGACGAGCTGACCGCCTCCACCGCCGCCCAGCTGGCCGGCCAAGCCTTCGCGCCCAAGGTCCTGCCGCACCCCTACGCCTTCAACCTGTTCAGCCACAACGCCGCGGTGGATCCGCAAAGCGGCTACAACGGCGAGGAGGAGAAGGTGATGGCCGAGCACCGCAAGATCCTCGGCCTGCCGGACCTGCGGATCAGCTTCACCTGCATCCGCGTGCCAGTGCTGCGGGCCCACTCCATGGCGCTGAGCGTCGAGTTCGACCGGCCGGTCTCGCCCGAGGCGGCGCGGGAGATCCTGGCCGCCGCGCCGGGCGTGCGCGTCGTCGACGACCGGGCCGGCAACCACTTCCCGATGCCCGTGGAGGCCTCGGGCGAGGACGACGTCCTGGTCGGCCGCATCCGCCAGGACCTCAGCGATCCTGAGGGCCGGACGCTCGCCCTGTTCCTTTCCGGCGACCAGCTGCTGCGGGGCGCGGCCCTCAACGCCGTGCTGATCGCCGAGCGCCTCTGGCGCTGACCCGGACACCTCTCCCGCATCGGCGGGAGAGGCGAAGGGGGCGGCCGGCCCCGCGCGCGATTGGAACCCTGCCCAGGGCCTTCGGCCGCCCCCTTCAACTTCCCACCCCTTCAGGGGAGGACCGACGATGCGAAGCATCGCGAGGTGGGGGAGTATCGAAACTGCAGGGAGCTGGTCGGCAAGCGCCACGCCAGCGCGGGATTTGCCCACCCGTCCGCTTCGCTCCGCTCGCGGCCACCCTCCCCTGAGGGGGAGGGAAGCTACACCCCGTCCTTCATCAGCCGGCGGCGTTCGACCGAGGAGGGGATGCGCATCGCCTCGCGGTATTTGGCGACGGTGCGGCGGGCGATGTCGACGCCCGCCTCCTTTAGGATCTCGACGATGCGGTCGTCGGAATGGACCTCCGCGCCGGCGGTCTCGGCCTCGATCAGCTGCTTGATCTTGTGGCGCACGGCCTCGGCGGAGTGGGCCTCGCCGTCGCCGGTGGAATTGATCGAGGAGGTGAAAAAGAACTTCAGCTCGAAGAGGCCGCGCGGCGTGGCCATGTACTTGTTGGACGTCACCCGGCTGACGGTGGACTCGTGCATGCCGATGGCCTCGGCGACAGTCTTCAGGTTCAGCGGACGCAGGTGCTCGACACCGAAGGCCATGAAGCCGTCCTGCTGGCGGACGATCTCGGAGGCGACCTTGAGGATGGTGCGGGCTCGCTGGTCGAGGCTCTTCACCAGCCAGTTGGCGCTGGCCAGGCAGTCGGAGACGAACACCTTCTCCTGATCGGAACGAGCAACCGCGCTGACTTTGGCATGGTAGCGCTGGTCGACCAGCAGCCGCGGCAGGGTCTCGGAGTTGAGCTCCACGTGCCACAGGCCGCCGGGGCCTTCGCGCACGAAGACGTCGGGGGCCACCGGCTGCACCGGCTCGGAGCCGAAGGCGGCGCCGGGCCTAGGCGTCAGGGCCCGGATCTCACCGATCATCTCCTTCAGGTCCTCGTCGTCGACGCCGCAGACGCGGCGCAGGCCCGCCAGGTCCCGGCGGGCGAGGAGGTCGAGGTTGGCGACCATGGCCGCCATGGCCGGATCGTACCGGTCGCGGTCCTTCAGCTGCAGCGCCAGGCATTCGGCGACGTCGCGGGCGAACACGCCCACCGGCTCGAAACCCTGCAGGACGGTCAGGACGCTCTCGAGGAACTCCAGGCTGCAGCCGAGCCGCTCGGCGACCTCGGAGAGGTCGGCCCGCAGGTATCCGCCCTCGTCCACCGCGTCGATCAGCACGACCGCGGCGGCCGCCTCAGCGGGGGCGAGGCCCGCGACGGAGAGCTGGTCGTGCAGATGCTCGGCGAGCGTCTTCTCCCGCGTCAGGGCGCCTTCCAGACCCTCGATGTCCAGCTCGCCGCCCCGGCCCGCGCGCGACCAGTCGATGGCGCCCCCGGCGTCGGGGGG
>NZ_DATAGM010000422.1:0-2636 GCF_036263695.1 Phenylobacterium sp. | reverse complement strand
GCTGCATTTGCCCTGGGCCCGGCGCCCGGCCATAACGGCGCGATGGAAAAACTCCTGCTGGTGGGGCTCGGCGGCGGCGCGGGCGCTGTGCTGCGCTACCTGACCGGCGTGGCGGCCCACAAGGCGCTGGGCGGCGGCTGGCCGTGGGGCACCTTGGTGGTGAACGTCATCGGCGGCCTGGCCATGGGCCTGCTGATCGATGTACTGGCGCTGCGCGGCGGGGAGGCGCAGGAGAAGCTTCGGCTGCTGCTGGGCGTCGGCGTGCTGGGCGGCTTCACCACTTTTTCGGCCTTCTCGCTCGAGCTCGGCCTGATGCTGCGCCGGCAGGAGCTGGGGCAGGCGGCGATCTATGCCGCCGGCTCGGTCGTTTTATCGGTGGCCGCACTGTTCTCAGGGATGGGGCTGGCCCGGAGGATGTTCGCTTGAGAGAGGTGCGCACCATTCCCGTCGCGCCCGGCGAGGACGGGGTCCGGCTCGACCGCTGGTTCCGCAGGCGCTGGCCGCACCTGACCCATGTGCAGCTGAACAAGCTGATCCGGTCCGGCCAGGTGCGGGTGGACGGCGGCCGGGCAAAGCCGGACACCCGGCTGGAGGCCGGAAACCAGATCCGCGTCCCGCCGCTGCCGGACGCCCCGCCCAAGGGCGAGCGGGACGGGCTCTCCGAGCGCGACGTCGCTTACGCCAAGTCGCTGGTGCTCTACGAGGACGAGGAGGTGCTGGTCCTCAACAAGCCGTCGGGCCTGGCGGTGCAGGGCGGCACCAAGACCACCAAGCACATCGACCGGCTGCTGAGCGCCTGGGGCGAAGGGCTGGAGCGGCCGAGGCTGGTCCACCGGCTGGACCGCGACACCTCCGGGGTGCTGGTGCTGGGCAAGACCCCGGGCGCGGCGGCGAAGCTCTCCGGCGCCTTCGCCAGGCGCCGGGCGCAGAAGACCTACTGGGCGTTGGTCGCCGGCTTTCCCAAGCCTGGCGAGGGCGTGATCGAGCTGCACCTGGTCAAGACCGGGGTCGGCGACCGCGAGCTGGTGCGTCCCGCCGACCCGAAGGAGTTCGGGGCCGAGCCTGCGGAGACCGAGTTCGTCACCATCTCCCGGGCCGGCGCGCGGGTGGCCTGGATGGCGTTGCGCCCGCATACCGGGCGGACCCACCAGCTGCGGGCCCACATGCTGGCCATGGGCCATCCGATCCTCGGCGATCCAAAGTATGGCAACGAGGCGTCGGCGGAACTATCTGAGGGCCTGAAGCTGCAGCTGCACGCCCGGCGTCTGATCCTGCCGCACCCCTCGCGCGGGACCCTGATCCTGGAGGCGCCGCTGTCCCCCGAGATGAAGGCCGGCTTCGCGCGTTTCGGATTCGACCAGCACGAGGCCGACCCGGAACCGTTCGGGCCGCAACGCCGGCGCTGACGAAGAGAAGAACTGTGCGACGCGGATTTCATGAGCCGGCGGACAAGCCCCGGCGCTTCTACAAGGCCGTCTCGGTGGAGCCGACTCCGGACGGGTTCGAGGTGCGGCTGGACGCGCGCACCGTGCGCACGCCGAAGGGCGGCAGGCTCGCCCTTCCGACGCGCGCCCTGGCCGACCAGATCGCCGAGGAGTGGGCGCGTCAGGGCGAGACCATCGAGGTGGCCGGCATGCACGTCATGCGGCTGGCCAACACGGCGCTGGAGGCGGTCCCCGCCGCCCGCGAGGCCACCGCCGACCAGGTGGCCCAGTACGCGGGCTCGGACCTGGTCTGCTACTACGCCGAAGACCCGGCCCAGCTGGTGGAGCGGCAGGCGGCCGCCTGGGGCCCGGTGCTTGACTGGGCGGAGGCGGAGCTGGGCCTGCGGTTCGTTCGCGTGTCCGGGATCATCCACCAGCCGCAGCCCGAGGAGACGCTGGCGCGGATCCGCGCGCTGGCGCTGTCCCTGGACGACTTCCGTCTGGCCGGGCTGGCCTTTGGCTCGGCGCTGTTCGGCTCGACGCTGCTGGCCATCGCGGTGCTGAAGGGCCGGCTGAGCGGCGAGGAAGCCTTCGAGCTCTCACGTGTCGACGAGGCCTTCCAGGAACAGAAGTGGGGGATCGACGCCGAGGCGGCCGAACGCACCGAGCGGCTGCGCGGCGAGGCGGTGATGCTGGAGCGGTGGTTCAAGGCGCTGGAGAGCTAGGTCTTCAGTTCGATCGCGTCGAAGCGCACGGCGGAGCGGCCGAAGTCGAGGGCGACGGTGTCGAACTGGCGCAGCAGGTCCATGCCGAGGATCAGGGCGGGGGAACGCTCCAGCTCCCACAGCTTGAAGACGTGGCTGTCGGCGTAGACCACCGGCACCGCGCCCATTTGCAGGCCGCCCAGCCGCACCCAGGGCAGGAAGCCCGCTTCGCCCTCGAACCGCTCGCCGGCGACGGAGATCAGCCCGACCGGCGCGCCGGGCTTGAAGGTCTTGTCCTTGCGGCGGGCGAGCTCGCGTAGGGCGAAGTTGCCGAGCGAGACCTCCGAGCCGGAATCGACGATGGCGCTGATCCGCTCGCCCGCGAGATCGGCGTCGACGATGGTCAGCTGTCCGGACTTGCGGCGGGCCGGGACGATGACGCTGCTGTCCGAGGGCTTGTCGGCCTTGGAGCGGGTGATCTCCAGAGTGTCGTCGGCGAAGCCCAGCA
>NZ_DATAGM010000421.1:0-4743 GCF_036263695.1 Phenylobacterium sp. | reverse complement strand
AGCGCCATGAGTGAGGATAGCTGTGCTCCACCCGGCCGCGGGCCAGAAGCCGCCCGGCCTCGATCAGCTTCTCGATCACCGCGTCGTTCGCGGGCCCGAACTTGCCGGCCTTCTTGCCCTCGGTCTCCAGCACCTTCAGGCCGCCGAACAGCGGCACGTGCGGGTAGTAGGCGCCGTCGGCGTCGACGGTCTCCGGGATCTCGCGGTGGCCATGCGCCAGCCAGACGATGTAGTCGTCGGCGCCGTGGCCCGGAGCGGTATGGACGAAGCCCGTGCCCGCCTCATCGGTGACGTGCTCGCCGGCCAGCATCGGGACCTGGAAGCCGTAATGCCGGTCGATGTCGGCCAGCGGGTGGGCGCAGACCATGCCCTGGCAGTCGACCGCCTCGACCTTGCGCCAGCGGGCGATCTTGGCCGCCTTGGCGACCTCCTCCATCAGCTTCTCGGCGACGATCAGCCGGTCGCCGGGCTTTGCCCAGGGGGTGAAGGGCAGGCCCTCCTCCATCGCCTCGACCTGGAAGACTGCGTAGTCGATCCCCTCGCTGTAAGAGATCGCGCGGTTGGCGGGGATGGTCCACGGCGTGGTGGTCCAGATCACCACGAAGGCGCCGCGGGCCGCGTCCGAGCCCTCCAGCACCTCGAACTTGACCCACACGGTCGGGGAGACGTGGTCGTGGTACTCGACCTCGGCGTCGGCGAGGGCGGTGCGCTCCACGGGGCTCCACATCACCGGCTTGGAGCCGCGGTAGAGCTGGCCGGAGGCGACGAACTTGTGGAACTCGGCGACGATCGCCGCCTCGCTCGAATAGTCCATCGTCGAGTAGCGGCGGCCCCAGTCGCCGAGCACGCCCAGCCGCTTGAAGCCCTCCATCTGCACGCCGATCCACTGCTCCGCGTAGGCGCGGCAGCGCTCGCGGAACTCGGCCTTGGAGACCTCGTCCTTGCGCCGCCCCTGCGCGCGCAGCTCCTCCTCGACCTTCCACTCGATGGGCAGGCCGTGGCAGTCCCAGCCGGGCAGGTAGTCGACGTCGTAGCCCATGGCGAAGCGCGAACGGACGACGAAGTCCTTCAGCGTCTTCTGCAGGGCGTGGCCGATGTGGATGGCGCCGTTCGCGTAGGGCGGGCCGTCGTGCAGCACGAACAGCGGGGCGCCGGCGCTCTGCCGGGCCTTGCGGATCGTCTTGTAGAGGTCCTCCGCCTCCCACCGCTCGAGGATCTGCGGCTCCTTCTGCGGCAGGCCCGCCCGCATCGGGAAGGGGGTGTCGGGAAGGAACACGGTCTCGCGGTAATCGCGCGAGGGTTTTTCGGCGTCGTCGGCCATGGGGCTTTCCAGCGGGGTTCGGAAGGGGGTTGGGCTTAAGACCCGGCGCGCGCTGGAGCTTGATCCGGCGGCGTCACGCCGGGCGCTTAATTCGCGTGGGCTTCCAAACCGAAGTCATGGGGCCGGGTGTTAGCAGAGGGCGGGGCGACGGCAAAGGGCATCCCAGCCCCCGTCAGTGCAACGTGTGTGGCCAAGGCTCAAGACAGAGCCGGTATTCCGAGTCCTCGGAGATCTTCGGCCATGTTTCGTCGGGAACCTGCACCCCATGAACTTCTCGCGCCCAAAGCAAGAAGCCGGCTAGTTTCGCCGCCGCTGCGGGCATGACCGTCTGAGCCTGGTAGTTGCGAGGATTGGAGATCACGTCTCGCGCCTGCTCCAGCACCGTCGTGGGCCACGTCTCAAGCACGCCGATGATTGCGCTGATCCATCGGCCAATCTCATCAGCTTGCGTGGATGCATCCGTGAAGATCGGTGGATCCCGAAGCGACGGGTAGTTCGTGATGAAGTGGCCGAACGTCATGCCCGCCGGCGGACCTTGGCGGTCAAGGCGAGTTGCGATCCGCCTTTCCCACCAGAGCTCGAACTCCGGCACTCTTACACCCACGGTACCGATCAACTGAGCGCCACCATGCCGTCCGATGGTCCCAAGCAAGCACACAGCTCGCAGGTCGCCAGCGGTCGGTCGTTCCCAATATGTGGTCTTGGCGGTGCGGAATGACGTGAAACCAGTTGCGCGCAGCGCCTCGACCCCAACCGCGAGTACCGCCTTCGCGGAGGCTCTGCCGACCACGCGCTAAGTCTCCAGCAGCCGCTTCGCCTGCTCGGCGTCGCGCCGGATCTGCTCGCTCATCTCGCTGATGGTGTCGAACTTCAGCTCGGGGCGGAGGAAGTGGACGAGGTCGGTCTCGATGACCTGGTCGTAGATGTCCTCGTCGAAGCCGAACAGCCAGACCTCGAGCCGCGGGTCGACCTCGCCGACGGTCGGATTGACGCCGATGTTGGCCACGCCCGCGAACTCGCGGCCGTCGGGCAGGCGGGTGCGGGTGGCGTAGACGCCGAACTTTGGGACGACGTAGTCGCCCAAGGCCACGTTGGCGGTGGGATAGCCGAGTTCGCGCCCCAGCTGGCGGCCGCGCTGAACCGGCCCCTCGATGGCGAACGGGCGGCCAAGGATGGCGGCGGCGTCCTGCGGTCGGCCCTCGCGCAGCGCTTCGCGGACGCTGGTGGAGGAGTATTTCTCGACCGCCGTGTCGCCGACCGCGCCGGCCACGGAGACGCCGAAGCCCAGCTCCTCGCCGTACTGGCGCATGGTCTCCGGGCTGCCGGTGCGGCCCTTGCCGAAGGAGTTGTCGAAGCCCACGGCGACGTGCCGCGCACCCAGACCCTCGTGCAGCACCTTCGTCGCGAACTCGCGATCGGTGAGCTCGGCGAGTTCGGCGGTGAAGGGCAGGAGGTAGAGCCGCTCGACGCCCAACTCTCCCAACCCGCGCAGCTGCTGATTGCGGGTCATCAGGTGGAAGGCGGGCTGACCGGGACTGAAGATCTCGCGGGGGTGGGGATCGAAGCTGATCACCCCCAGCGGCGCGTCGAGCCTGCGCGCCGCCTCGGCGGCCAGTGCTATCACCTTCTGGTGGCCCTGGTGGACCCCGTCGAAGCTGCCCATCGCGACAGCGGCGCCGCGGTCGGCCTCGGGCAGGTCCTTCCATCCAGTGATCACCCGCATGGGCGTCACGCCGCCCGCCGGGGGACCATCACGATCGCTTCGCCCTCGACCACGTTGCGGCCGTCGACGATGCAAAGGGTGGTGAGGGTGGCGTGGGCCCGCCGCTCGTCCAGCGCCGAGACGCTGACCCGGGCGGTGACCGCATCGCCGATCTTCACCGGCCGGCGGAACCTGAGCGACTGGGTCAGGTAGATGGCGCCGGGTCCGGGCAGGCGGGTGCCCAGTACGGCGGAGATGTAGGCCGCCGACAGCATGCCGTGGGCGATCCGCCCCTGGAACGGCGTGGTCTTTGCGTAGGCCTCGTCGAGGTGGACCGGATTGGTGTCGCCGGACACCTCGGCGAAGGCGGTCAGGTCGCGGGCCTCGACCACGCGGGTGATCTCCGCGGTCTGGCCCACGCTCAAGTCTTCGAAGAACAGTCCCTGCACCCACAACTCCCGTAGCGGTCAGCCTCCTTAGCGTCCGCGCGCTCAGAAGCGAAGCCTCACCAGGTCAGCTGCGTCGTCACATAGGCCGCCTCGGCGCCGGCCTCCTGCAGCAGCGCGTCGACCGCGGCCGGGTCCAGGCCCCCCTCTCCGATGGCCTCGCCTGCATGGATGCCGCTGGCGACGAACAGCACGTCTAGGCCTTGGCGATTGCCGCCCAGAACATCGGTCGCAACGCCGTCGCCGATGCACAGCACCCGGGCCGGATCGACGGGGCGGCCCAGAAGCTCCCCGGCCCGTTCCAGGCACAGGCGGTAGAGCGGCGCGTGCGGCTTGCCCGCCATCAGCACCTCGCCGCCCAGCTTCTCGTAGAGCTGAGCGAGCGCGCCGCCGCAGTAGATCAGTTTGTCGCCGCGTTGGACCACGATGTCGGGGTTGGCGCAGATCATCGCCAGCTCCCGCTTCACCGTCGCCTCGAAGGCGGCGCGGTAGTCCTCCGGCGTCTCCGTCTCGTCGTCGAACGGCCCGGTGCAGGAGATGAAGCGCGCCTCCTCAGGTCCCGTGAAGGTCAGGTCCAGGCCCTCGTACAGCGGCGCGTCGCGATCCGGCCCGATCGCCCAGGCGGGCCCCGGCGCACGCTCGGCCAGCAGGACGCGGGTGGCGTCGCCGGAGGTGATGAACTCGCTCCAGGCCGCGTCCGGCACCTTCAGCTGGGTCAGCTGCGGGCGCACCGCCGAGGCCGGCCGCGGCGCGTTTGAGATCAGGATCACCGGCCCCCGCTCGGCCTTGAACCTCGCCAGCGCCTCGCAGGCGGCCGGGAAGCTCTCGCGTCCGTTGTGGATCACGCCCCAGACGTCGCAGAGCAGGACGTCGTAGCGGTCGGCGATTTCGGAGAAGGCCTCGATCGGGCGCGGAGCGGTCATGCCGGCCGCGGGTAAAGAGCGTGGGGGTCGGGGTCAACCACACAACCGCTCATCTCACTATCGTCATGGCCGGCTTCATGCCGGCCACTCATCCTGATGACGTAGGCCAGCCGCAACGGGCTGGGTCGCCGGGAGAAGCTTGGCGATGACGAATATGGGGTGTTTAGAACCGCCCGCCGCCTACGGCCCGGCGCGCGAGCGAGGTCTGCATGTAGGCCGGCGGCGGGGCGGTCTCGGCGAGGACCTGGTCCCGGATCGGTCGGGGCTCGCCGAACAGGTGACCTTGGCCAAGGGCGATGTCGAGCTCGAGGATGTCCACGACCTGGCGCTCGGTCTCGACCTTCTCGGCGA
>NZ_DATAGM010000420.1:0-13005 GCF_036263695.1 Phenylobacterium sp. | reverse complement strand
GCCCGGCGGTGGCCACGATGATGTAGTAGCTCATCGCCTCCAGCTCTGAGATCGGACGCCCGTCAACCTGGCTGTTGGCGATCAGGGTCGCCAAGTCATCCTTCGGCTCCGCCTTTCGGGCGGCCGAGAGGCGGGCGAAGTAGGCGTAGAAGTCGGCGATGACGCCATTGCGCAGCTGGGCCGCCTCGTCCGTGTCGCCCTCGAACTTGCGCCGCAGCTCAGGATCCGAGGCGCCGAACAGCTCCTGCGTGAGCATCAGCATCCTCGGCTCGTCCTCCTCGGGCACCCCAAGGATCTCCATGACCACGTGCAGCGGGTAGTGCAGCGCCACCTCGCGGACGAAGTCGCACCGGCCACCGGTGGCCAGCATTTTCGCGACGGAGTTGCGGGCGATGCCCCGGATCCGGTCCTCGAGCCGCTTCAGGTTGGGCGGCATGAACCAGGCCTGAGTAAGCAGCCGGTACTTCGGATGGTCCGGCGCATCCATGTGGATAAGCGTGCGCAGCAGGTGCGGGCTGCCGCCCATCATCTTTCGAACGGTTTCGTCGATCGCCTTGGTGGTGATGGTCGGCGAGCGGGCGCCATTCAGGAAGAGCGCGTTCTGGCGGCTGATCTCCAGGATGTCCGCGTGCCGGGTGACCACCCAGAACGGGTCGAAGCCTTCGATCTCTGCGACGCCGAGCGGCTGGTTGGCGCGCAGCCAGGCATAGGTCTCGTGGATGCGCTGGCCCGCATAAGCTGCGGGATTTACTAGGTTCGAGGCGTGCTCGGCGGGGATCTTCAGGTCAGATGACGGCATCTCGATCGCCCGCGCACCCAGACGGCGCAGGTCAAGACTGGAGCGAACCCCGCCTGACCTTACGTCGCGTCAAGGACGCCGACGCCTCCCTTGTGTTCTGTTCTTCGCTCAATTGATACTGCCGCAAAAGCCGCGGCGGCAATACGTCGAGCGAACAAGGAGACGCGCATGCTCACCAAAGGCGACGACTATCCGATCCACCAGACGGCCGAGCCGATCGCCTACGCCGGCACCGACCGCAACTTCTACGACCGCTACTTCTTCAACGGCTACGCGCCGGACGGGGAGACCTTCTTCGCCGTCGCCTTCGGGGTCTATCCGCACCTGAACGTCGCCGACGCCCACCTCTCCGTCGTCCGCGGCGGGGTCCAGTACTGCCTGCACGCCTCGGCCCTGCTGTCCGACCGGATGGACCTGACGGTCGGACCGGTCCGCATCGAGGTTCTGGAGCCGCTGCAGCGGCTGAAGGTGACCGTCTCGCCTGCCGAGGGGCTGGCCGGCGAGATCGTCTTCGACGGCCGCGCCTTCCCCATCGAGGAGCCGCGCTTCATCCGCCGCAACGGCCCGCGGGCCTTCATGGATTACACCCGCCTGACCCAGAACGTGCGCTGCCAGGGATGGCTGGAGGTGGACGGCGCCCGCCAGACGATCGACGGCTGGTTCGGCTCGCGCGACCGCTCCTGGGGGATCCGCCCCGTCGGCGCGCCCGACCCGCAGCCGGCCGTGCCGCAGACGGTCAGCGGTTTCTTCTGGCAATGGACGCCGCTGAACTTCGCCGACCGCAGCGTCTTCTTCCACGTCAACGCCGACCCGGACGGGCGGCCCTGGAACACCCGGGCCGTCATCCTGCCCGACGGCGCCGGGCCCCAGGGCGGCTACGAGACCTCCGCCTGCCGGATGGAGGACGTGGAGATCGTCCCGGGCACGCGCCACGCCCGCACCGGCCGGCTGGTCATTCCCCTCGATCAGGGCGAGGCTCAGGTCGCCTTCGAGCCCTTCCTGACCTTCCTGATGCGCGGGATCGGCTACGGCGGCGAATGGCGCCACGGCCTGTTCAAGGGCGAGCTGGCGGTGGGCCGCGCGGACATCCGCCTCGCCGACGTGACCATGGGCTCGCCTGAGAACTGGCACATCCAGGCGCTCTCGCGGGTGCGGCTCGAGACGCCCGGCGAAACGCCGCAGGAAGGCCTCGGCGTGTTCGAGCAGCTGATCGCCGGCCCGTACCGGCCGTACGGGCTGTAACTCCGCCGCTGCCTCGCGAAACCTCCCCCCGCTCAACGGAGGGAGAGGTCTTTGATGCTTGAGGGTTGCGTTGCCCTGCGCTCGGTTGGCACAATCGCGCGCATTACCTTACGTCGGCGCGCTCGCGTCTTATTTTTGAAAGCATGAGCCTTTGACCGTTACCAGCCAGGCGGCGCGTCTTGCGCAGACCTCCGACCCCCTATCGTCCGTTCAGGCCCTGATCGAGGGGCTCGCCAGCGTCGGCTACATCGCCTCCCAGCGCATCGCCACCTCGCTCTACATGGCGGTGAACCTGCAAAAGCCGATCCTGGTGGAAGGCACCGCCGGCGTCGGCAAGACCGAACTGGCGCTCTCCACGGCCACCCTGCTCGGCCTGCCGCTGATCCGGATGCAGTGCTACGAGGGGCTGGACGAGTCCAAGGCGCTGTACGAGTGGAAGTACGGCAAGCAGCTGCTCTACACCCAGATCCTCAAGGACCGCATGGGCGAGTCGCTGGCCGACGCCAACTCCATGGACGACGCCATGGACCGGCTGCACGGCATGGGCGACCTGTTCTTCTCCGAGCCCTTCCTGGAGCCGCGCCCGCTGATGAAGGCGCTGCGCGAGGACGACGGCTGCGTCCTGCTGATCGACGAGATCGACAAGTCGGACGAGGCTTTCGAGGCCTTCCTGCTGGAAGTGCTGTCGGCTTACCAGGTCTCGGTTCCCGAGCTCGGCGTGGTCAAGGCCAAGACGCCGCCGCTGGTGTTCCTCACCTCCAACAACGTGCGCGACCTGGGCGATGCCTTGAAGCGCCGCTGCCTGCACCTGCACATCCCGCTGCCCGACGCCTCGCTCGAAGAACGGATAGTCGCCAGCCGCGTGCCGGGCATCGAAGCGGCGCTGGTCAAGCAGCTGGTGTCGTTCGTGCAGAGCCTGCGCACCATCGACCTGCGCAAGGCGCCGTCGATCTCCGAAACCGTCGACTGGGCCCGCGCCCTGATCCTGCTCAACGCCGGCAGCCTCGAGCCGGAGATGGTCCGCGACACCCTCAACGTGATCCTGAAGTTCGAGCAGGACATCGCTGCGGTGGAGCCGCAGATCGGCGAGCTGATGCGCAAGCCCGCCAACGCGGGCTGAGCCGGCCATGCAGCGCTCCCTTGAGGAGTTCATCCGGGCGCTTCGCGCCGCGGACGTGCGCGTGTCTCCCGTGGAAGCGATCGACGCGCACCGCGCGGTCGCCTCGGTGGGGTTCGCCGACCGCACCCTGCTGAAGGACGCGCTGTGCGCGACGCTGGCCAAGAGCGCGGACGAGGTGGACCGGTTCGACTCCACCTTCGAGATGTTCTTCAAGCGCGACAACTTCATGTCCGCGCCGCAGCCGGAAGGCCGCGAGGGGGGCGGCGAGCACAGCGACCAGCTGCCTGAAGAGGTCCAGGGCTCGCCTTTGGCCCAGATGCTGCTGCTCGGCGACGCCGCCGGCCTGGCCGCCGCCATGGAGGAGGCTGCCCAGCGCGCGAACGTCAACGAGATCCGTCTCTCCACCCAGCGCAGCCGGATGACCCGCCGGCTGCTGGACGAGATGGGCCTGGCTGAGATCGAGCGGATCATCTCCGCCGCCAAGCGGCTGCAGACCGAGCAGGGCGACGGGCTGGCGAAGCGGCTGGAGGAGCGGCGCAAAGGGCTGATGGCCGAAGCCACCCGCTTCGTCGAACGCCAGCACGAGCTCTACGCCGCGGGCTCCGGGCAGAAGATGCGCGAGGAGCTGCTGGCCCGCAAAGCGCTGAACTCCGAGGGCGGCATCGACCCGGTCGACCAGATGATGATGCAGGCGCTGGTGAAGAAGATGGCCAAGCGCCTGGCCGACCGCTACAGCCGCCGCCGCAACCGCGCCAAGAAGGGCCATCTGGACGTGCGCCGCACCCTTCGCCGGTCGATGGGCTATGGCGGGGTGCCGTTCGAGATCGTCTGGAAGCGCGAGAAGATCGAGAAGCCGTCGATCGTGGCCATCTGCGACGTCTCCAAATCGGTGGCCGCCGCAGCCCAGTTCCTGCTGACCTTCCTTTATTCGCTCAACGAGGTGGTCGACCGGCTGGACAGCTACGCCTTCTCCGGCCGCCTGGTGCCGGTGGACGACATCCTCAACGACTACGGCGTCGATGGGGCGATCCTGGAGGTGCTCAAGCGCATCGGCTTCCAGCAGACCGACTACGGCAAGTCGCTGGAGGACTTCTGCGACAACCACCTCGACCGGCTCGACCGGCACACGACGGTGATCTTCCTAGGAGATGGGCGCTCGAACTTCGCCGACCCGCGGCTCGACCTGATGCACACCATCCAGCAGCGGGTCCGCTCGGTCATCTGGCTGAACCCGGAGCCGGAGGCGTACTGGGGCCAAGGCGATTCCGTCATGCACCGCTACGAGCGCTTCTGCCACGTGGCCAAGACCTGCAACACGCTGGCCGACCTGGAACGCATCATCGAGGACGTGCTGCGGACCTACGTGCCGCACTGACGTCGGCGGAGTGTTTGCGCGCGCCCCGTGAGCGGGTAGCAATCCCCCATGCCCGCTTCGCCACCCCGCGAGATCGTGCTGGTCCACTCGCCGCTCGTCGGCCCCTCCTCCGTCGCGCCCACTGCGGAGGCGCTGGAGCGGCGGGGCTTCCGCACCTACACGCCTTGCATTGAGGGCTCGGACGTGGCCTGGCGAGATGCGCCGGCCGCGGTGCTGGCCGCGCTGCCGGAGCTTTCCGGACCGCTGCTCGTCGGCCACAGCGCCGCGGCCCTGCTGCTGCCGGCGCTCGCCGGGCGGCTCGACGCCTGGGGCCTGATCTTCCTCGACGCTCGGATCCCGCCGGCGCAAGGCCCGACGCCCCCCGCCGAGGATGAGTTCGCCGGCTTTGTGAAGGCGCTGCCGGTCGAGCAGGGACGCCTTCCCAAGTGGTCGCAATGGTGGGGTCCCGGCGGGATCGCCGCCCTGATACCGGATCGCTGGACCCGCGAGGCGTTCGAGGCCGACTTGCCGCGCCTACGCCCCGAGTGGTTCGACGACGCCGTCGAGACCCCGCCCTGGGACCATCTAAGAGCCGGCTACCTGCAGACGTCCCCGCGGCTGGCCGACCAGGCGGCGCTTGCGCAGGCCCGCGGCTGGCCGCTCCAGACCCTCGCCGGCACCCACCTGGACCCGTTCCTGCGGCCCGGCGAGACGGCGCTGGCGATCGCCGAGCTGATCACGGCTATGTCGGCGCGCTGACGGCGCGTTCACTCACCACCGTCAGCCGGAAGTCCGCGGGACCCAGGCTTTCACGCCGCGTCTGGGTCCTTCAGGCCGTCCGGGATGATGGTGCAATCACCAAGCATCGATCCAGGGCAGCTTCTTCTCCGTCCGCACCGGCTTGGGCGGCTGGGCCATGAGGCCGGCGACTACCCAGCGGCGGGTGTCGGCGGGGTCGATGACGTCGTCGAGGGAGGGGCTCATGCCGCGCGAGAGGGCCTTGCCGCGCTGGTAGGCGCTGGCGACCATTTCGTCGAAGCGGGCCTTGCGGGCCACCGGATCCTGGATGGCGGCGAGCTCGTTGCGATAGCCGAGCTTCACCGAGCCTTCGAGGCCCATGCCGCCGAACTCGCCCGTGGGCCAGGAGACGCAGAACATCGCCGCCTGGTAGCTGCCGCCGGTCATGGCGATGGCGCCCAGGCCGTAGCTCTTACGCAGGATCACCGAGAAGATCGGCACCGTCAGGTTGGCCCCGATCACGAACAGCCGTGAGCAGTGGCGGATCAGGCCGGTCTTCTCGGCCTCAGGTCCGACCATGTTCCCCGGCGTGTCGGAGAGCGACAGGATGGGGATGTCGAAGGCCTCGCAGACCTGCATGAAGCGGGCGGCCTTGTCCGAGGCGTCGGAATCGATCGCGCCGCCGATGTGAGCCGGGTTGTTGGCGATGACGCCCACCGGCCGGCCCTCGATGCGGATGAAGGCTGTGATCATGGCGAGACCGAACTTGGGCCGCAGCTCCAGCACGCTGCCGGAGTCGGCGATCAGCTCGATCACCTTGCGCACATCGTAGACCCGCAGGCGGTTCTCCGGCACCGCCCGGCGGAGCAGCCGCTGGTCGGCGCAGGTCCAGTCCTTCAGCGGGCCCTGGAAGTAGGAGAGGTACTGTTTGGCCACCGCCACCGCCTCCGCCTCGTCCTCCACCAGCACATCGATGGTGCCGTTGGCCTGCATGACCTTGATGGGGCCGATCTCCTCGGGCCGGAAGACGCCCAGCCCCCCGCCCTCCACCATCGCCGGGCCGGCCATGCCGAGCGCCGAGTCCTTGGTGGCGATGATCACGTCGCAACAGCCGAGGATGGCTGCGTTGCCCGCGAAGCAGCGGCCGGAGTTGACGCCCACCAGCGGCACGGCGCCCGACAGCCGTCCCCAGAACTCGAACCCGCGGGTGAAGCCGCCGCCCTCCGTGTCGCCGGGGCGCCCGCCACCGCCCTCGGTGAAGAAAACCGTCGGCAGCCGCCAGCGCAGGGCGATCTCGGCCATGCGGTCGAGCTTCTCGTGGTTGTGCGCGCCCTGGGTGCCGGCCAGCACCGTGTAGTCGTAGGCCATCACGGTGGCCCGGCTGGCCTCCTCGCCGAACTTGTCGCCGTTGATGTGTCCCAGGCCCATGATCAGGCCGTCGGCCGGTGTCTGGGTGATCAGTTCGTCGATGGTGTTGCGCCGGCGCCGGGCCGCGACGACCAGCGGGCCGTATTCGGTGAAGGTCCCGGCATCGCACAGGTCGTCGATGTTCTCCCGCGCGGTGCGCTGGCCGGTGCGGCGGCGGCGCTCGACCGCCTCGGGCCGCGCCTCATCGAGGGTCAGCCTGTGGCGCTCGAGCACCTCGGCAAGGTCCGGGCGGATGTAGTCGGGGTCCAGGTTCTCCTCCGCCGCGAAGGCGCCGACGATATCGTCGCGCGGCTCGATGAAGGCCAGCGGGTGGCCCTCGAACACGGTGTCGCCGGCCGCCACGGTGATCTCGCGGAGCACCCCGCCGGCCTCGGCGGCGATGACGTGCTCCATCTTCATCGCCTCCATGACCATGACCGGCTGGCCGGCCTTCACCGTCTCGCCAGGCGTGACGGAGATGGAGACGACCGTCCCCTGCAGCGGCGCGCGGAGCGCGAGCGTGCCCTCCGGCCCCTCGATATGTTCCGCCTCGTCGGCGGCGTGCTCCACCTGCTGCTTGCCCAGCGCCAGCACGGCGAGCGGGTCGATGGTGTCGACCTGGGTTCCCGCCCGGCGAGGCTGAGCGCCGCCGGCGGTCTCGAAATAGAGGCGGCGGTGCTGGTCGGCCCCGTCCAGCAGGGCCGCGACGTGCTCGTCGATGAAGCGGGTGTGCACCTGTCCGGCGGCGGCCTCGGGGTGCGAGAGCAGGCTTTGGAGGAAGCCGAGGTTGGTCGCCGCGCCGGCGATGCGGAACTCGCCCAGCGCCCGATAGGCCTTGGCCGCGGCCGCCTGCACCCCGCCCAACGGGGCGTGGACGATCACCTTGGCGAGCAGAGAGTCGAAGCGGGCGCTCGTGCGGTAGCCGGCGTAGCCGAAGCCGTCGACGCGCACCCCCGGCCCCGACGGCGGCTCGTAGGCCGAGAGCACGCCGCCCGCGGGCCGGGCCGAGCCGTCCGGCGCCATGGTCTCCAGGTTGACGCGCGCCTGGAGGGCGACGCCCCGGGGCGCCGGCACCTGGCCCTGGGTCAGGCCGATGTCGGCCAGCGTGCGGCCGCGGGCGATCTCCAGCTGCAGACGCACGAGGTCGAGGCCGGTGACCTCCTCGGTGACCGTGTGCTCCACCTGCAGGCGAGGGTTGGCCTCTATGAAGACGATGCTGGGCTCGGCGGCGTCCGCCTCCACCAGGAACTCGACCGTGCCGAGGCTGCGGTAGCGGGCGGCGCGGCCAAGCGCGACGGCGGCCTCGAACAGCCGCTCGCGCACCTCCAGCGGCAGGACGACGGCGGGGGCGACCTCGACGATTTTCTGGCGCTGGCGCTGCAGGCTGCATTCGCGGTCCCACAGGTGTGAGACAACGGCCCCGTCGCCGGCGATCTGCACCTCCACGTGCCGCGCCTTCGGGAGGAACTGTTCGACGTAGACCGCGCCGTCGCCGAACGCCGCCTCGGCCTCGGAGCGGCAGCGGTCAAACACCTGCTCCAGCTCCTCGACCGAGCAGGCCGGCCGCATGCCGCGCCCGCCACCGCCGGCCACCGCCTTGACCATCACCGCGCCGTCGGGGCCGAGGCTCTCCAGGAACGTGCGCGCGCCGGCCAGGTCCACCGGTCCGTCCGTGCCTGGAGGGACCGGGACCTCGTGGCCGATGGCCAGCGCCCGCGCCTTGGCCTTGTCGCCGAACAGCTCCAGCGTCTCGGGGCTCGGCCCGACGAACGTGATCCCTGCTTCAGCGCAGGCCCGCGCGAAGGCAGCGTTCTCGGACAGGAATCCGTAGCCCGGGTGGATGGCGTCGCAGCCCTGCTCGCGCGCCGCGGCGACGATCTGAGCCTGGTCGAGATAGGCGGCCGGCCCGGAGCCGGTCAGCCCCACGGCCGCATCGGCCTTCTTCACGTGCAGCGAGGACGCATCGTCCTCGGAATGTACGGCGACGGTCGGGATGTTCATTTCCGCCGCCGTGCGCGCGATGCGCACGGCGATCTCGCCGCGGTTGGCGATCAGCAGCTTCTTCAATCGGGGCGTCCCTGGCTCGGCGGTCTGGCGCCGCCTCTTGGCCAGACCTTAGCGCCCGAACAACCCACCCGTCATCCCGGCCGGAGCACAGCGGAGATCCCGACCCAGGTCGGCGCGCCCTGGGTCCCGGATCGCCCCTGCGGGCCGTCCGGGATGACGTCGCTACGCCTTCAGCATCTCCGCCCGGATCGGCAGGGCGCGGATGCGCTTGCCGGTGGCCGCGAAGATCGCGTTGGTGAGGGCCGGGACCACAGGCGGCAGGGCGGGCTCGCCCAGGCCCGTGGGCGGGTTGTCGGTCTTCAGGAAGTGGACCTCGATCGGCGGCGCCTCGTTCATCCGCAGCAGCGGGAAGTCGTTGAAGTTGGCCTGCTGGACCGCGCCGTTCTCGATGGTGATCTCCTGGTGCAGCGCCTCGGAGAGGCCGTCCAGCACCGAGCCCTGCACCTGGTTGTAGGCGCCCGCCGGGTTGATGATGTGGCCGCCCACGTCGGCGGCGACCCAGACCTTGTCGACCTTCACCGCGCCGTCCGCCGCGACGGTCGCCTGCACGACTTCCGCGAAATAGCCAAGGTGGCTGTAGTGGAAGGCGACGCCCTTGCCCGTGCCCTTCGGCAGCGGCTGGCCCCAGCCGCTCTTCTCGGCGACCAGCTTCAGCACGCCGGCCATGCGACCTGCTGCGTACGCCGCCGGCGGATCCCCGACCATCGCCTTGTCCCCCAGCAGCTTCAGCCGGAAGGCCACCGGATCGGCTCCTGCGGCATGCGCCAGTTCGTCGATGAAGGATTGCACCACAAAGGCGATGGCGTTGGAGCCGGGCGCCCTTAGCGGGCCGGTGGGCACGCCCAGCGGCATGGTGGAGACGCCGAGCTTGTAGTTGGGCACGAACCTGGCCGGGAACTCCGTCGGGCTCATGTTGGCGCTGCGGGCGAAGCCTTCACCCTCGCCGAAGCTCACGAAGTGGTCTTCCCAGGCCACGACATTCCCCGCCGCGTCCACGCCGCCCTTGAAGTGGTGGAAGCCGGCCGGCCGGTAGAAGTCGTGGCGCATGTCGTCTTCGCGCGTCCAGACGAGCTTCACCGGCGCGCCCACCTTCTGCGCGATGGCCGCGGCCTCGACCATGTAGTCGTTGGAGAGCCGCCGCCCGAAGCCGCCGCCGGAGCGGGTCATATGGATGATGACGTTCTCCGGCGCGATGCCGAGGGTCTTGGAGACCAGCTGCTGGCCGGGCTCGGGGAGCTGGGTCGGCGCCCAGATCTCCATCTTGCCGTCCTTGAAGTGGGCCGTGCAGTTCTGCGGTTCCAGCGTCGCGTGCGCCAGGAACGGGTAGAAGTAGGCCGCCTCGACGGTCTTCGCCGCGCCCTTCAGCGCCCCGGCCACGTCGCCGTCGGCGCGAAGGCTGCGGGCGGGGGCGCCCTTGGCGAACTCGGCGGCCTTGGCCGCGAAGCCGGCGCTGGACTGGGCCGAGGTCGGATGCTCCGCCCACTGGATGTTCAGCTTCTGGCGGGCCTTGTTGGCCGCCCACCAGGTGTCGGCGACCACCGCCACGCCGGGCAGCAGGCCGTCGAGCTGGGTCCCGCCGTCGAGCACGAAGGCGTCCCTGACGCCCTTGACGGTCTTCGCCGCGTCGAGGTCGGCCTTGGCGACCTTGGCCCCGAACACCGGCGCCTTCTCATATGTGGCGTAGACCATTCCGGGCAGACGGGTGTCGATGCCGAACAGCGGCTGGCCGGTGACGATCTGAGGCGAGGAGACCTGCGGCGTGAACTTGCCGATGATCCGGTAGTCCTTCGGATCCTTCAGAGTCAGCGCGGCGACCTGCTCCTTGGTCGGGGCCGGCAGGGCCGCGGCCTTGGCCGCCAGGCTGCCGTAGGAGGCGCGCTTCTTGGACGCCTTGTGGACCACGAAGCCGGCCTCGGTGGAAAGCTCGGCTGCGGGCACGTTCCACTGCTGGGCGGCAGCCTGCAGCAGCATGTTGCGCCCGGCTGCGCCGACCCGGCGCAGCTCTTCCCAGTGCAGGGGCGTGGCCATCGAGCCGCCGGCGAACTGGCGCCCGTAGGCCGTGGGGTTGTTGCCGGCCTGGTGCACGCGGACGGCCTTCCACTCCACGTCCAGTTCCTCGGCGATCAGCATCGGCAGCGAGGTCATCACCCCCTGGCCAATCTCCGGGTTCTTGGAGACGATGGTCACCTGCCCGTTCGGGGCGATGGTCAGGTAGGCGCCGATCTTGGCCCCGTCCTGCCCCTGCGCGGACGCGGCGGCGATGTCGTAGGTCAGGGCCAGGCCGCCGGCGGCGGCGCTGACGGTCAGGAATGTCCGGCGGTCGGTCTCGACGGCGTCAAAGGGCGTCATCTCAGGCCTCCTTCGTCACGGGCTGGCCGGACGCCTGTTTGATGGCGTTGCGGATGCGGGTGTAGGTCGCGCAGCGGCATAGGTTGCCGCTCATGGCCGCGTCGATGTCGGCGTCGGTGGGCTTGGGGTTGGCGGCCAGCAGCGCAGTGGCGCTCATGATCTGGCCCGGCTGGCAGTAGCCGCACTGGGCCACGTCCAGCTCGACCCAGGCGGCCTGCACCTTCTTGCCAACCGGGTTGGCGGCGATGCCTTCGATGGTGGTGATCTTGCCGGCGCCGACGGCGGAGACCGGCAGGCTGCAGGAGCGCACCGGCTGGCCGTCCACGTGTACGGTGCAGGCGCCGCACAGGCCGACCCCGCAGCCGTACTTCGGACCGACGATCCCGAGGCTGTCGCGCAGCACCCAGAGCAGCGGCGTGTCCTCGTCGACGTCGACCGTCTGGGACTTGCCGTTCACATTCAGACTGTAGGGCATGCCTGCCTCCCCTTATGGGGGAATCCTAGAGCCCCGCGCCCCCCTGCGGCAAGGAAGATCAGCCGACGAGCGGGACGACGCCCAGCAGTAGCGCGGCGCCAAGAAGGATCAGCGACAGCAGGACGGCCCAGACCAGCGTGAACCGCTGGTGCTGGCCGATGTCGATCCCGACCAGCCCGACCAGCAGATAGGTCGAGGGCACCAGGGGGCTCAGCAGGTGCACCGCCTGGCTGGTCAGCGACGCCCGGGCCATTTCCACCGGCGTCACGCCGTAGTGTCCGCCGGCCTCGGCCAGGATCGGCAGGATGCCGAAGAAGTAGGCGTCGTTGGAGATGAAGAAGGTGAAGGGCATGGAGATGAGCCCCGCGATCGGGGCCATGTAGCGGCCCAGCTCCGGCGGGATCACGTCCACCACGCTGCGGGCCATGGCGTCGGTCATGCCGGCGCCGTTGAGGATGCCGGTGAACACGCCGGCCGCGAAGATCACCGAGACCACCGCCAGGATGTTGGGCGCGTGGGCGGCGATGCGGGCCTTCTGCATGGCGACCGAGGGGTAGTTGACCAGCAGTGCGATCGCCGTAGCGATCATGAACAGCACCGGCAGCGGCAGGACGCCCATCACGAGCCCGGTCAGCAGGACGGCGGTGAGCGCGAGGTTGATCCAGATGCGGTCCGGCCGCTGGGTCTCATCGTTGAAGGCGACTGGATCCTCCGGCAGGCCGGCGGCGATCGCGGGACCCTGCAGCACGCCGAGCCTGGCCCGCTCGCGCCGGCCGAGGAACCAGCCCAGGCCGATCACCGCGGAGGCGCCGATCAGCATGGCCGGGATCAGCGGGACGAAGATGTCGGCCGGATCGAGCTGCAGGGCGCTGGCGGCCCGCGCCGTCGGCCCGCCCCAGGGGGTGATGTTGGTCACCCCGCAGGCCAGCATCAGCAGGCAGGCGAGGATCCGCATGTCGAGGCCCGCGCGCCGGTAGAGCGGGACCATGGCCGAGCAGCAGATGATATAGGTGGTCGAGCCGTCCCCATCCATCGAGACCAGCAGAGCCAGCACCGCCGAGCCGGTGGTGATCTTGGCCGGGTCGCCGCCCACCAGACGCACGATCAGCCGCACCAGCGGGTCGAACAGCCCGGCGTCCACCATCAGGCCGAAGTAGAGGATGGCGAAGGCCAGCATGACGCCGGTGGGCGCGAGCTCCCGCACCCCGTTGAGCATCATCGCCCCGAGTTCGCCGGCCGGGGCGTAGCCCAAGCCCACAGCGGCGAGGCCGAAGGCGATGGGCACCAGGATCAGGGCCACCAGGGCCGAGACGCGGCCCGACATGATCAGGGCCATGAAGCTCGCCACCATGGCGAAGGCGAGGATGGCGAGCACGCGCGGACGAAGCCTCCCGGTTCACCGGGGACGCCGGCGTTCCTACGAACTTGGCCGGAAATGCTTCGGGCTGGAAGCC